>DASVFI010000001.1:0-5686 GCA_036380115.1 Nitrososphaeraceae archaeon
TCAGGTAATGTGGAACTGATTCCAAAGGAACTTTCCACATGTTTGTACTATAATTATCTTATCTTTTCGTGTCATATTAAACTAATATAATTAAAACACTTAACTAATAATATGAAATATAGAGGTAGAACAGAAATAGTAAGCAACATACTTGACGCAGCAAATGGAAAAGCAACCAAGACAAAAATTATGTATAAAGCATTCTTAAGTTACGCACAATTAAAGGAATATCTTTCTGTGTTAATAGAAAACAATCTCTTAGAATATGTTGAAGGCACTCAAACATTCAGGACTACAGAAAAAGGATTGAACTTTCTTAAGATGAATAACCAAATTGGCGAGTTATTACAAACTACAACAATCAAAAATGATTAGTTAATTTTCTATTTTTTATTATATTAAATTATTGATACTAAAGGATTGTCTTAGGTTCGTCTGAATTAATGTATCATTTATTAAACCTACCAAAGAAAGCAAAAACTTTTTTTAAAAAGGTTTAAGTTAAGTTTATTATTCTTGTTGTATCTTTCCTATATTCAACTGGTATCTTCAATAAACTTGAATCATATTTATAAATAAATAACCTTTAAAAAGTTATAAAAAAATATACTAATAACTATTCTAAAATATAATTTTGGGTTATAATATAACCATTTCTTATAGTTTTTATTTGCAAATACTTTTCCAAATGTTTTACATAAATATTCTTACTCTTAATTTGGACAATAAATTAAAATAATTTACTACATGTATATTATTCATGAGGTATAGAAGTAGAACAGAAATTACTGCAATGGTACTAGATGCAGCTTACCAAGAAACAACCAAGACAAAAATTATGTATAATGCTTATCTTAGTTATAACCAGGTAAAGGAATACATATCTATTTTGATAGAAAATAATCTCTTAGAATATCTTGAAGGTGCTAGAACCTTCAGAACTACAGAAAAAGGATTGAACTTTCTCAAAATGCATAGAGAGATGGCAGAGTTATTACAAAATACAGTCAAAAAGAATTAGGTATTTTACTCTCTATATCATTTCTTTATGTAACTGTTTGTAGCTTAAGTTCATAAAATCTATGTATAATTTATCAAACCTGGTAACTTTATAGGTGAACAGACAACAATAATAGAATCTTTAACCTTTGAGATTGATTCAATCATTTGAGGATATAACCTTTCTTTATCCTGTTTTGTTATCTGTTCATCCCTTGAATAGAAATCTCCAGTTATAATAAACAATTTGGATTTGTATTTTTTAATATCTTTTTCTAAATCATTTATCAGAAAATGCGATAATTGATAAATCGTAAAAATTCTTTTTACTATTACATTTTCTAAAACTCTATCCAATATATGATATTTTGTATTTGCTATTTCTGTTATGTTGTAAAAGTCAAATTTGTTGTCAGTTACCAATAGATATACAGCAGGAGATTCTAATCCCAGATGTCTTTTTGGTAATATACCTCTAACAATATGTTAAAATTTGACATAGATCAAGTTTCCATCCTCATCTAAAATATCCTCTTGCTTGAGTTCCTGAATCCAGTCCTGGACCAATTCTTCAGTTATTGAACCGTCATAAAGCATTTTTGAATCAATGAGTTTCGAATAAGATTCTTGGGAAGTTGAATCTGTATTATATTCACATTGTGAATATTTATCCTTTTTAACTGCAAAACTTCCCTTTCCATCGGTCGAGAGTTGATATAATACTTTTTTATTATTAGAAACAGAATTATTATTAGTAAAGGAACTCATGTCTTTTTCTTTTCCTCTTCATCTTTATCTTTACTCATTCTTATTTTATTGGCTATATCGTTCCATATTGGATGCGGACAATCATCATCAGATAATAAATTTAATAATGCAAATATCTCTTCTTTATCAGCAGATTTCATTTTTTATTATTACACCCATTTCTAATCTTATAACTCTTCTATATCGATAGTAAAAATAACTTACTGTTTTCAATTTTATAACTATTAGTAGTTACTTTCAATAAATAAAACCCGTCCTAATATTACAAATTATTAATCAACCATTCTTATTGTGATCTTTATTTATATTAGTCTACCAGCAAATTCAAGAATTATGTATAACATATAATCAAGAGTAGTTTCTTCCAATCTACAAGTTTCTATTTTGTCTATTAATAGATCTTTATCATTTTTGTTTATAGCAATTTTTCTTTTCTTGTCTAATTCATTGAATATATTATTAATTATTATTAGCAATTCTTCTTCTTCTTCTTCATATTCATTCTGCTGGTGTTGAATATTATTTTCTTTATTTACCACTTCTTTATACTTTTTTAGTGTATAATCTATAATTTCTATAATCTTTTCATAACGTTCATTGGAGATTGGATGATCTAAAATTAGCCTTATTTTTGGTATTGATCTCTAATAGATAGTAGACAATTTTCAAAATTGCTAATTGTAGTAGTATCTTCATTATTGCTATTTTGATTAATCCATAGATCAAGGTTTGGCATATTTCAAACACAAAAACCATCTTTTATTAATTGGAAAGATACTTTGCTAGAGGGAGAGAGGTAGATAATATAAAAGAATGTTAGATGTTGGTTTAGACGTCTCAAATTTTGAGATAAAAAGATGGAGAGAAGGAAAAGTGTATTGGAATTTATAAATAATTTATGCAAAAAAGCAGAAGATAGTGTAACTTGCCGCAAAACACTAACGTTCAAATCTAATCTTTTCTTTGGTTTTGCATAATGGATTATGGATAAGATAGAGGAAAGATGAAGATGTAGTAACGAATTCTAAAATAATTTAAAAAAGTTATTTCTCAACTGATCCAAATTTCTCTTTTTCTTCTAAAATCAACAATCTTTTATTTTACAACTCTGTTATTCTTATTTGCTTGCTACTCTAAAAAACTAGCAAGATAATAGATGGTGAAACATCGACTAAAGTGGGTGTTAGAGGTTTGTAGGGATTCCTTTAACATCCATTATTATAACATAGAATCTTACGATACCATTATCAAAGATTTACTAGATTGTTATGATAAGAATAATTATACAAAATGGTTTTAACTATAGAAAAAAGGACTTAGTTTAATTATTTGTTTATTTTGTCATAGTGCTCTTTACAGACTGGAATTGCTTGTCCGTTTAGGTTAACTGATTCAGTAGCAATTTTATTACAAAGTCTTCCTGCATCAGATAGTCCTTTATAATTTGCATAGATTCCATAATCACACTCCATATCGTTTACAGTATTTATCATTTAACTTTTTCAAACAAAAAAACGAGTTAATAAAATTTATGAAATGATTAAATGAATTAAATAAATTATTACATTATTTCGTTAATACTTGTTTAATATTGATTTAGATAATAAATATTAGTAGTAGAAAACTCATTTCATTTTTTCCTTTTCTTCTTTTTCTTTATTCTTCATATCTACCCCTTAAAGCCAATTTTCTATAGAAACGATTTGCGGCCCAAAATTTTAATTTTTTATTCTAATGTAATAATATAATTAAAACAGTTAAAGAATAACAATTACACAAGAAGAGGCTCATTGAGGCTCATGTAGTAGTCATGTCCTCTAGTCTGGTTTTTCAGTCAAAAGAACTCCAAACAGAAACCTCTATTATATTCTTAGACAGTTTATTTAATATATATTACGTAATAAGGTTAAAGTCATTTAACTTTTTTAATTAACCGATTGAATGAAGAGTATTTGTTTTTCATGTTTTAATAATTTTTATTATATATTCTATTCTGTAACAATAATGCTATAATTTATTGGATATTTCATAGACACGCTCTGTGTATTACTTCTCATTTTCATACAATAAAAAAATGCTTCTTTTACCAATAATTTATCTCAAATTTTGGTTCTTGATTCTCTGGGTGTTGTAAATGGGTGTTGTAAATGGGTGTTAAAGGAGAATGTGAACCTCTAACACCCAATGTCTTGTCTGAACTGAAATATTGTGGTAATAATAGTAAAAGCAGTTTATTTAAAAACTTGTTGATTTTTAGGTGCTAAAACTATATAGACATACTCTCCTTATCTATAAAGTTAGTTTATCTATTAATATAAGAAAATTTTTCTATATACCGCTATGAAAAGAGAGGAAATAAAAGAACAGATTCAAACATGGTTATTGGAAGAAAGTGAATTACAAAAATGGAAAATTGGATTTTACGAAAATGACCATTACTATTATTATTGTTATAAAATTATTAGTGAAGAGGATATTGATATTTGTACAATATGTATTGAGAAAAATATCGAAAGAGTAATTTTAATGAATGATATTAGTTTTTCGAAGCAAGATGGAATAAATTATAAACTATCAAAAGAAAAAAGTAGGTATTGGATAGACCTAAAAATAAGTGTAATGAATTTAGGCATATATGTACACGCAATACCAGATGTAGAAAGTATGGAAAAAATCCAAATACGAAAGTTAATTTATTTTGATGGTTGGTCAAGAGATAGATTTATGACTGAGGTATTTACGATACTTGATGCTTCAGAGTTACCTGAATTGATATTCAAAGATTATTCTGATTATATGAACGAAAAGATTCAGAAGGATTAACTATTTTCATTTTTCCTTTAATTGACTCAGTCAATTTTTATATTACTAGTTATTTATGGTTTGTTTCTATTCTCCTTTACCAATTTTAGTTTCAATACAGAATGTTTATTTATTTGCTTTTTGTTTAATAATATGAGTCTATTTTTAGAATCAATATTACAACGGAAACCTCTGAATCCGATTTGATAATACTGCTTTTATTTTGGCCCAACCAATACAATATATCAAAAATTGGATCAAAAGCCCTAAGACAATATTGGATCAGGAAAATCCTCTGCAAATGTTCATGTATGCACTAAAGGCTCCAGAATCTAAAAGACAGTATCCAAAAAGACTAAAAGTTTTCCTTGATTTTTTAACTTCTAAAAATGAACTAACTAATTCAGATTTAGAAAATCAGTGTAAAGAGGTTATAATAAAATCGCAAACAGATCCAAAATGGGCTAACAAAAAACTCATGGAATTTGTTATGTATCAGAAAGAACGAGTTTATAAGAACCAGATTGTTTATGCTACCATAAGAAATTATCTTACCAAAAATAAAGTGTCAATAACAATTCACACACCTCTGAGCCCGTTATATACATGGGTTCATATAATTGAGAATCAAAATAAGTTTTACAGAAAGAGGGAGTTATCCAAGATGGTAGCCAAGTTATCTACAACTATAGAAAAAATTCAGAATTCATCTAATATTTCTAACAGTAAAACATTAAACGAATTTCTAAAATATATGAAAAATAATGACTCATCAGAAAGACATCAAAACAATAGTCTTACTGTAATGATTGAATTTTCAAACTATTTTGGTTCTCATACTACTTTTAATGATATTAACAAGAGAGAACAGATACTATCATTTTTAGATATCAAGATAAAAGATTCATCAAAGGACCCCGAAAAAAGATGGATAACAAGTTGGAATCATTATCGAGTAAGAATAAAATTATTTTATAGATAGAACAGACTAAAATCTTAAATTTATAATTGATGTTATATATTTTACATAAAGGCTGACACAAAAAAGATATTGGTTATGGATTGAGAATGAAATATTTTATACTAAATACAGAGTTTACAAAAATATAAAAAAAAA
>DASVFI010000002.1:0-7346 GCA_036380115.1 Nitrososphaeraceae archaeon
TGCATGGGAAAAGACAGTATCTTTTCTAAAAAAATACTTGGGCTAGGAAATTATTTTTATTTTTATTTTTATTTTTATTTTATTAGAATTCCTCGCTTTTTAATTTTTCTAAAACTTTCATTGGGTGATCGCAGTAGTAATCATTATTTCCTATTTTAGAATAACTTATTTATTATTCATCATATTTTAATATAATTTTAGGTTCGGTTGGTTGCCTACCCTTTTGTATATTGTTTATATGAATTGGTGATTTATATTTAAAAAGATACTATTCAATATTAGTACAACTCAAAAATCAAATGGAAAAAAACAAAATTATTGTTATTATGTTTTCTTAGTCTTTTGCATAAAGCCTACTAATATTATAGCAGATGCACCTAATCCTGTAGCAATATAGCTTAATATGTTAGTTCTTTCTATCTCAGACCTTATTGTATTATTTTCTTCATTTATTTGTTGTACTATTTCTTTTGTTGCATTGATCTCTTGTGTTGATTCATCTATTTGATTAGACAAATCCTTCATCAAGGGAGCAATTTGCTTTCCAATATTTTCTATATTTTCACTAGAATCTTCAGCAGAAACAAGAGGAAAAGTTAGTTTTTTTGCATCTTCTATATCTTCAATCTGGATATCATTATTTACGCTCTGTGTTCCTATTGTTCCTTTTAGATTAAGAGAATAAGTCCCTAATTGTGAGGGAATTATATCTGCTAAATATTGACCAGGGCTTTCTTCAGAAGGAACAAAATTTAACTTTTTGCCAAGTCCACCATAATTGATGCTTATTGAAAGATCTTTCATTGCATTTCTAACAGGATTATCATTTTCAAATACTGAAATAACTATATCATTTAAATTATTTAATAAAGGGGGTTCTTCTATCCAGCCTGCCTCTATTGTGTAATTTCCAACTTGAATTTCAGTATGCCCATAAATGGCCTGTATACTAAACGCAAATGGAAATACAAAAAAGATCATAATCAAAGAAGATATAGCAAGGTTCCTGTTTTTCATAATTGCGAATAATCTGTCTCATTATTTTAATGTAACAGAGTAAAAAAACCAAAAATTATTATTTTATTATTATTTGACTTGTATTTCAAATTCTGTATTATCGGGTTCTATAGGCTGGAATAGAATTCCTTCAATACGTAATTTTCCTATAAAAGTGCCACTAGAATCAAATTTATACGAAGCTGGTTCAAGTCCCCAAGCTGAATGAGTAACTGCATTTTTATATAAAACTGTGTCTGATGTCGAATTATGTATAGTAAATGAATAATCTATATGTTCCTGATTTCTTTCACTTTTTTTATCTACAAATATTATTTTAAATATTGTTTTTTCTTCTAGTTTGATAGATGAAGAAGGCGTCCAACTTATGTAAAGATCAATATCATTTTCCATACTCTCCTTTATCGTTTTGATGTCATCTGTCACAATGATCTTTCCTTTCATCCAATTATACTTTGACGACTGAAAAATATACTCTCCTTCTTTATCAAATCTATAAGAGAAAAATTCTTTTGGTTTGATATCTGCTGATTGTGCAACTATAATTTCTCCATTGGTAGAAGAAACTATAATGTTGTGAATAATATTATCAGCATTATGCCATTGTATTTCTTCTCCCGTGCTAATAGGATATTCAGTTATATCAAAAAATCTATACCTAGTAGGATCACTTGAGCCAGGAACAATTGTTATGATCTCTTCTTGTGCATTGGCAAAATATGAAGAGAAAGAAAATAAAAATAACAAAGTTGAAAAGGAAAAGGAAAAGGAAAAGAATAATGTATTTGTAATATTTTTTCTTTGGAAAAAGCTTTTCATTATTATATAACAAAGGACGAATTATATTAAACTACTATATTGTTTTAGAGTTCTGTACCAGTTTATATTTTAAATTTATTCCCTACATATTTTGCATTCTAAAGCTTTCTACTTTAAAAATATATAAGAAATATTAATTAAAATCAATGGATATCATAAATCATAAGATTATTAGGAAAGGCATAATATTGTAAATGAATCTCTATTTATGATATACTGCCAAAATATTATATAATTCTAAGTATTTCAAATATACTTTTGTAGTATTATGCTAATATGCACAAGTCAGTAACAACAGCATTAATAGCCCTACTTTTGATAGCATCTCCATTGATGATGTTTGGAACCTCTGATTCCAACATATTTTCAAAAGCAGTGGCTATTGAAGAAGATAAATCTGAAACAGATATAAAATCATTTATCAAGTCAAACGACGAATCATCAGATGAAGGAAACGACGAATCATCAAATGCAATTCAACAAAATCAAAATAATGATGAACCAAAACCAGTTGTAGATACATCTTCACCAATACAACAAATTCAAAATAATGAACCACAACAAGAACAACAAGAACAAGAACAACAACAAACGACAAAACAATCTCAACAAGGAAACAATGGATTATCAATTATTAGTCAAGAAGAAATGCAACAACAACAATATGAAAACTTTAAAAAATTATATGAAACAGTAAAGCAACAGCACAAAGAAATCGAAATTCTGAAATAATAGACTGTGTCTACTATTCCCTAACTTTTTTTCTTTATCCTGAAAATAATTAAATTTTTATTGTTACAAATCTTAAATTTATAAAAGTTATTTTGACTATATCGTCATATTATGTTATATACTATGATAATTTAATTTGTATTAAATGAGTAGTTCTTCTATTACTCCATATTTCTTATTTCTGTAAATCCTTTTAATGTTATCTCTAACTTATTCTCCTTTCCGCCCATTCCCGCAACTGCACCAAGGACTTTAATTCTATCTCCCACATTTAGCTTTGAAATCTTAGAGCTTTGTTCTCTCCATCCTGTCAGTCGAATTTCACCTGTATCATCTCCAATAAGTGTCTCAGTAACAGTTATGTCTTCTCCACTTTTAGTAGTGATGTTTGAAGTGTTAGGAGGTTGTAAAACAATTGCTTCCACAATATATGGTTTATCAGAAACTTCAATATTTTTTATTTTAGTTTCCATCTCTGATTCATCTGGAAATGCATTTTCATAAGTTTCCGTTACTATTCTAATATACGAACTTTCATTAGTAAAATAGACGACATTTCCAAATATTCTGTTTGGTATTCCTTCAATAATAATTCCAGGATAAATTTTTTCTTGTACTAAACGTGGGTCGATTACTACAGAAAGAAAATTTTTGTTTTCTTTATCAATGGCCAAAAAGTTATCATTTACTGAACTTTCAAATTCACTTCCCTGTGAAAGAACCTTCAAAACAACTACCTTGCCTCCATCAAATTCATCTGCTCCTCCTACTCCTACTCCTCCTCCTTCTTCCTCGTCTTGACTTGTTTGTTGAACTTGAATTATTGTACCTTCATCCCCGTGTATTTCAAATTCTTCATTGCTATATTGAGGATTTCCTTGCTTCACTTTAACACCAATCAATTTAACCTTTGATCCTTGTGTAAAAATGTCAGGAATTCTATCTTCATTTATGTTCCATATTATAGCGCGTAAAGTTTTAGATTCCTCCTCATTTGATAATGAGATATGTAGAGATTTTCCCGGCTCACTCCTAAAATTGACATATCGTGATACTCTAGGATTTGAACTAATGACTCCTGTTACTATAATATTATCAACTGGCTCTTTTATGTCATCGACTGTTTTTGCAATAGAGTCTATAGAAGGAATCTCTAAATTGTCATTATAATCATTGTCAGTATTACTACTACTACTACTTTTCTCTATTATTCCCTTTGAACCCAAATTGATGAAAGGCTTATTGTCAAATCCTGATTTTGTATAACCATGAGAGATTTTTATCAAATCACCAGGTTTTACATCATTATCTTCAGGAAAACTAACATGTTGATCCCATAAACGTAATTTGATTGAAGAGCCTTTATCATAAATTGTTAAAGTTCTATTTTGAATTTCTTCATTTGTATCTCTTTTAGTATATCTTTTAATTGGAAAAATAGTGAGAACTCGGGCCGTTAAGTTTACATCATTGGCGCCTATATACAAATCTTTTATAGAGGATTGTGCACTTTGGTTGTTTTCAAATGATACTCCTAGGTCAGCTGCAACCAGAAAAAGAGCTCCTTGATCCGTCAAATATCCAGCTCCTATCTTTCTCTTTTTTTCATCAATTAGTTCTCTTACATCTTCTGCACTAATTTCCGGTTTCTTTTGGAGCACAATTTCTATCATTTTCTTAAAGTCTAAAGACAAAGCAGTTATTACCCTCTAGCTAGTAATAATATAATTATCCTTCCTATATGTTTTCCATAATATTTGGTACTTCATTTAGATTAGTTAATTTTTATATTTGACTTTTTAAGTGAATTCTCCTTAGGTTTATATTTTTATTATGATTTGAATATTAGAAAATCAACAAGAATTATTAAGATTTTGAATAGGTTATAGATATTTAGTTGATGATGAGTAAGAATAATATAATATAATTTTATTATCTATTTTATTTAAATAACTCTCTTATAGTCTAATCTCGTTAAACAATGTTAGACACTGTCTACAGGAAATATGGCGAAAGTTGTTGTTGCTGTTGAATAGTGGTTGGTATTAGCTGACTTGTGCAAAAGAGCTATGCCAAAAGTTGTAAACGATGGGTAACGAGGGGTCAATTGATTTGGCCCTTCGTATTTTTAATAAATTTAATTATCCAATATTAAACGACCAATATACAAATTTTTTATAATAAAATCGTCTAGTTAATTCTCAAATAAAAATATATGGATACGCAACAAGAATTATTAAGATTGTAATATAGGGTATGATGTTTAGTTCATGATTAGTAATAATAATAATAATAATAATACTTATTGTATTTCCGTTAAAAACCTTGTAAAAACCTATAACTCTTCCATTTCAAAAAGAAATGTAATAGATGGTATTTCTTTTGATATCGACTATGGGACAGTATTTGGGTTTTTAGGGCCAAACGGAGCAGGAAAAACTACAACAATAAAGATTCTGACAGGAATTTTGCAACCTACACAAGGCTCTATCAAAATACTTGGTAAAGAGATAAACAAAAATAATAACTTTAATGAAATCAAAAAAAGAATAGGTGTTATTACACAAAATCCTAGTTTCGAGTCCAATTTAACCGTTGAGCGTTCCATGGAATTATATGGTTTTCTATGGGGAATGACTGGAAACAAAAATAAAGATAAAGTAAGAGAATTGCTAGATGTATTTGAATTAACTTCTGTGAAAGATGTGCGTAATGAAGATTTATCTATTGGTCAAAGACGCCGTGTACAGATTGCAAGAGAATTTTTACATGAAATGGATCTTTTATTTTTAGATGAGCCCACAGTAGGATTAGATCCGCGAGCTAGAAGAAACCTTTTAAATTATATAAAAAAACAAGTAAAGCTTGGATTGACAGTTTTCTTTACAACCCATATTATGGAGGAAGTTGACTATCTGTGTGACAAAATATGTATAATCAATAATGGTAAAATTATCGAATTTGATACCCCTTATCTTTTAAAACAAAAATATGGCTCAACAAAAAAGATTGATATTACATTACAAAATCCCATTTCAAAAAATATACGCGATTATTTTCAAAAACTATCTTCAAATTCAATTGATGTTGAGAATATCGAAAGTACAGAAAATACATTTTCCATCACTTCAAACAATCCTCAAAATATTCTGTTACCTACAGTAAACTATCTCTTTCAAAACAATATCCAAATAGAAAATATTGCATTAAATGATCCCTCTATTGAAGATATTTTTTTAAAAGCATTAAAGAATAATAACAAAAGTTCTATTGGCTAGATTCTCATTTTATACATAGAGAGAGTAGCTATTAGAAAGGTAATTCCTGATATTGAAGTCAATACTAGAACTTTAATATTTGTAATTGTGTTTACTGCAGAAAACATGCCTTCTCTTATAATATCTGCAATATACGTTAAGGGATTAATGTAAAAAGCATATTGCATTGTTTCAGGTAGCCCATGAGGTGGATAAAATGCAGAACTGGCAAAAGCAAAAAATAAAAAAACACTATTTATAATAACGGTAAAACCCTCATTGCTCTTTAGTCTTGTTGAAATAATAATTGCAAATGAACCAAAGAATACCGAACCCATTATTAAACCAAAAGTAAGGTAAACAACACTTGTTATATCAATAGTAATGTTTCCTGCAACTATGGGTAGTCCAGCAATGAGGATAATTGTGGCACTAGCCAGACCCATAATTATTATGGTCAAAAGTGTACTTGCAATATAGTGAAGTTTTGAATAGGGCATTACCAAAATTTGCTGTAGCATTCCATTTCTTTTATCATTCCAAATTATGCTTCCAGCTACAGTACTGCTATTCATAACATTAAAACCAATCATGCCTACAGCCAAAAATACATTGTAAGAAATAGTTTTTCCACCTATCATTATCTCATTTTCATTGATTAAGGAAGAATATGCATATCCTGCCACAAATATATAGACTAGAGGAAATAATATCTGCCAAATTAAAAAAATTTTGTCTACCACAGCTACTATATTTCTATATGTGAGCATTATAACAGCAGAAAGCATAAAAGATATCTTCTCTAAAATCAAATAAGAAATAGTTCAATATTAAATAATACTGATTAAGACAAGAAGAAAAAAGAGTATATAAGAAAAATTAAAGAACAAACAAAACAAAGAGAATTGAAAGATTAAAGATACTAGATATAATATTTAAAAAATTTCTGAATAAAATTTGTATGGTTAGTCCAATTAGAGAAACAATAATGAAAGCAGTAATAGCAATAATAGCAAAGAAAAAGCAATAATAGCAAAGAAAAAGCAATAATAGCAATTAATGTATCGGATTTTTTTTAAAATTAATCGTTCCTTTTATATATAAAATTTTTTTAGTTATTTATGGGATACTTAAACAAGCAGGAGAAAAAAAATTTAGTTGTTAGATTGTTAAATAATGGACATACCTATCGAGAAATTCAAAAAATCGCACACGTGACGCCAAACTTTATTTCCACAACGGAAAAACAAGAATTTGGGAAGGAAAATATAATTTCAAATTCTCCTACAAATTTTTCAAAAAGGTCAAAGGCAATAAAACTATTTTGTCAAAATAAAAAGCCAATGGAAGTTGCATTAGAATTAGATATGGATGCAAATGAAGTGAATAGAGCATATTTGGATTTTATGCGATTAAGTAATCTTGATAGTTTTACTGATCTGATTATTGAGGAGAATAAGGAAAAATTGTCTTTAATAAAGTTGTAGATATTTTTAATAAAAATGGAATAAAAGAGATAGA
>DASVFI010000003.1:0-2136 GCA_036380115.1 Nitrososphaeraceae archaeon
ATCTTTGAAGGGGTAATGGAAGATGACCCTGCTTTCAGATGGTAGCAAAAATATGTAAGTGTTTTACTAACACTATGGCTTGACTATCCTATGTATTATAGATTGATTATAAAAACTGAAAATATGTATCTGCGACCAAAATAACTTTTTGAAATTGCTATGTAGAATCTACGACAGCAGGTTGTCTACCCGAAGTAATGCATCAAAAGAGTCATTAGGAGTAGGAGTATGCAATGGGAAATATGGTTTGAACTATACACAAAAAAGAACTACATGAGTTGTTAAATTATACTTTCTACTCAGCAAAAGATTTTCAACACAAGTTAAGAAAGAGTTCTGGACTTGCTTGATATTAGCATTCAAAAAAAGTTTGACACGCTTATTGATATGAAATAAGTAATATAACTAGGATGAATCTAAAATAATTAGATACATGAAAAAAGCAGAAGATTGTTTGTATCTTCTATATGATTGTCTAGTCATATTGCAACACTATCTATTTGTTAAGGTAAACAAAGCTTTCGTATTCCAATTGTGCGGCTTTATTTAAGAGCTCATCAACTAACTCATTTTCCATTTCTCGTTTCATAGATTTGGCCAATCTTTTATAGAATTTTGCTTTAAGCATTGGTATTTCCTCAGGCTTTATAATATTTCTTCCTAGCGCGATTTCAGTAGCTTTAGAAAAAGCATCGCTATCTACTCTTGCTTTTATTTGATTAAAATTATTTGACCCTATTCTTGCCCTTGAAGCTTGATTTTTTATAAAACTTGGTATTCTATATTTAGTAGGGATTAAGGAAGTATACTTAAAGTTGGCTCCAAAAGCTGACATTCTCATCCAAGAATGAAAATCTTCTGATGCTTTTTCATTAGGGAAAGGACATTGATATGCAAATTCTATACGTACGGCTGTAGAAGAGGTTATATTAGTAATCCCAGTTTCTGTTCCCATTTTTATCCAAATATTGTCGCCTTCTAATGGATTTTGCAAATGAGATTCTAAGATTTCTAAAATCGGTGAAGAAATTTTTTCGGTAGATGTTAATCTATTATTTTCATCGATTACTTCAAACGTAGAGTACACTACATCAATATGAGGATTCTCTAATAATATTTTTTTAACAACTTCTAACCTTTTTGGATGAGATATATCATCTGAGTCATTGAAAAGTATTATAGAATGACCACGTTCTAATGCCTTGAGGACTCCTACATTTCTGCTTACTCCGGCACCAACATTTCTTTCTAGAAAAATGACATCAATTTTTGGATAGTATTTTTGCTTTAATTGAATTAAATAATCATGGATTTTTTTATTAGGAGTCATATCAACTATAACAATTGCACACCAATCTTCATCAGTTTGTGAAAATAATCCTTCGATTGTCTCAGCAATAAATAGCTTTTTTCTACCTTGTTCTTGTTCATATCCATCTGCATAATAAGGAATAATAAATGCACTTGAAAACTCTTTTCTATTGCTTGTTTTTATCATTTTAATCTCTTTGTTATGTTATCATGACTACCATTAATTAATTTAATTAACCTTTCAAAGTTTTTTAGATTATTTAAATTAAGATACTAATTCTCTAATTTTTTCACTAGACGATAATTTTTTAGTTTCCTCTTCTTTTTGTATTTGTACATGTATGCTGATCAGGTGTTGTATATTTGTCTATGATGGCTACACCATAGATAGGTAAGAGTTGTGATAGTTCACATGAACATGAGCACATCTGATATAAAATTATAAGATGACTTTGATATTTTAGATATGACAGAAGACATATCAGTAATTTCACAAATTGAAGGAATGCTACTACCAATCCAATTTCGTTTGGGTGGTAAAAAGGTATTATTTTATAATGCTATTTCGAAAATTTTTAAACCAGAATTTTATTCTAATATTTTAATAAAGAAGAATAAGAACAATTATGAGAATGATTAAATTTGTTATTTGAAGAAGTCTATAATATAAAATTCACCAAAGCAGAAATAGAACGGATCATTCTTACATTAAAACAAACTGTAAATTTATGGATAATTTTCCCCAAGAAATAAATTCAATGACGAAAAATGATCAGCAGAAAATTATAAATTTGAATCATCTCGGATTTACAAATTAGAAAAAAT
>DASVFI010000004.1:0-2881 GCA_036380115.1 Nitrososphaeraceae archaeon
AGTTTCTAAATAGGGTCTTATCTGTCTAGGAAACTTATCTTGACTGTTTAGGTAATGTACATCAATTTCAACATCAAAATGTCCTGCATTAGCAAGGAATACACCGTTTTTCATCAAGTTAAAATCTTCTTTACCTATTACATCTCTTTGTCCAGTGCATGTAATAAAACAATCACCTATTGGTAAAACATCTTTAAGTCTTTGGACGTTAAACCCATCCAAATGAGCTTCCAATGCTTTTATTGGATCAATTTCAGTTATTGTAACTTTGGCACCTAAACCTCTCAAGGATGATGATACTCCTTTACCTACCCAACCATAACCACACACTACAAAATGTTTGCCTGCTATTAATATTCCTAAAGTTCTTAATAATCCCTCAATGGTACTTTGACCCGTACCATATCTATTATCAAAAAGATGTTTTGTTTTAGCATCATTTACGCCAATAATAGCATAATTTAGTTTATTCTTGGATTGAATTGATAAAATCCTTAAAATACCAGAGGTTGTTTCTTCCGTTCCACCAATTATACTTTTTATCTTTCTTTTGTGAGCAATACTATGTAATTCAGCTCCATCATCTGTTATTATGTCTGGATTGGTATTTGCAACTTTAATAATATTTTTAAAAAACTCTTTTTCGGTTTGGTTTTTTTTCGCAAATACTTTTATTTCATTGTATCTTAAAAATTCTACTATATCTTCTTGAACAGATAGTGGATTTGCTGAGCAAATTGAAATGTTAGCTCCAAGTAATTTGGCAGCCATTAACAATATGGAAGTTTCTTTTGTTATATGCAAACAAAATCCTAAATTGAAATCAGATAGTGGTTTACTTCTTTCATATTTTTCACGTATTTTAGCAATAATTTTCATAGTACCTAATGCCCATTCATATGATAATTTTCCTGTTTCCAATAAAATCGAAGAATTAGAATATTTTTTATCTCTGGATTTTATCATAGAAGATTGTGACCCAATTTTCATTCTTGTATTATCAGTAAAATTATGGTAAATATTAAATTTGTAAGATCTACTTTGATTTGGTTTAGTATTAAAAGAGAGGTATGAAAATAAAATTTTAACAGAAAAAGAGATTTGATTCTGATAAAAGGTTCTTATACATGGTAAGAAAATTATAACCGTTATTAAGCTTATATTAAGTCATGGCGTGGATAAAAATTGCCCAAACAATAGAGATTCCAGAAAATAAGGGCAAAGAAGTAGAAGTTAATGGAAATAGAGTAGCTATATTTCATGCTAATGGAAGATTTTATGCTCTAGAAGCCTTGTGTAGACATCAAGATGGCTCTCTTGCTCCTGGTAAAATTAATGGCGAAGTAGTTGAATGTCCTCTTCATTTTTGGCACTACAATATTAGAACAGGAGAGTTACTTGATTATCTCAAGGATGTTAAATTAGAAACTTATAATTTGGATATTCGTGGGAATGATATATTTATAGATATTTAATAAATATCAATTCTTTTTATTATATATTTATATATCGTTGATCAAAAATTATTAAATTTGAGGTTATACAATACTCTTTCTAAAAAATATGATAAATTACAGATAGATCATAATACTGTAAAAATTTATCTATGTGGCGTAACTGTATACGATGAGTCCCACATTGGCCATGCACGAACTATAATTATATTTGATGTTTTACATAGGTTTTTTTTATCTAAGGGATACAAAGTCATATTCATTCAGAATTTTACTGATATTGATGATAAAATTATAAAAAAAGCAAAATTATTAAATAAAAATCCCAAAGACATAGCGGAAAAATATATTGAACAATATTTTAAAGATGCTTATTCCTTAAATGTATCAGAAGAAATCCATTATCCTAAAGCAACTGAACATATAAAAGAAATTATTGAATTAATAAAATATTTACTCGAAAATAACTATGCATATATTACTTTAAACGGAGTTTATTTTGAAGTAAAAAAATTTTCTCACTATGGAAAATTATCGAAGAAAACTAGTAAAAGTGTTGAATCAGGAGTGAGAATAGATGTAGATCCTCTCAAAAAAGATCCTTTGGATTTTGCATTATGGAAATTTTCATCTGATTTACCTATATGGGAGAGTCCTTGGGGAAATGGACGCCCTGGATGGCATATAGAATGTTCTGCCATGGCATTAAAACATCTTGGCAACACTATAGACATTCATGGCGGAGGAAATGATCTTATTTTTCCTCATCATGAAAATGAAATAGCACAATCGGAAGCCAAAACAAGAGTTGATTTTGCAAAAATTTGGATGCATTGTGGTATGGTAAATATTAATTCTGAAAAAATGTCCAAATCCCTAGGAAATATTGTATCTATACGAAATGCTATCAAGAAATGGGGTGCAAATACCATAAGACTTCTTTGTTTAACCACACAATATTCAAAACCATTAGAATATACAATAGCTAATCTTATTGAAGCTCAATCTAAATGGAGATTGATTGAAAATTGTTTTTATGAATTAAATTCACCAATTACTATTGAAGAAGAATCAGTTGATGTTTCCATAATATCCCAAAATATTTTAGATACAATAAAAAATTATCTAGAAAATGATTTGAATACACCACTTGCTCTTTCTGAGTTTATGAAATTTGTTTCTATATTAAATGAGTATGCAACAAAAGAAATAATATCAATAAAAATATCAAATCTTGTATTACCCATTTTCAAGGAAATTATGTATATTTTTGGATTGAAAATTGCAGAATTACCAAAAATTGAGATAGAAAAAGTAAATGAGATGATAGTTCTTAGAAATGAATTGAGAAAAAACAAAGAATTCGAAAAATCAGATAATATTCGAATAACATTGAAAGAAAATTATGGTGTAGAATTGATTGATCA
>DASVFI010000005.1:0-8745 GCA_036380115.1 Nitrososphaeraceae archaeon
AAATCTCTTAACTACTACAAATTTGTAATTTATCGGTTTGGACTTTATGATATACAATTTTGATAAATATTATAGCCACGTTTTCTTTCACATTCTACTCTAATAAAAAAACTATCCATGATAATAGATGATCAGATAATAACTTTTTTTATTATAATAAATATGATTGAGACGATATATGATAATTCATTTAAAAGAGTTAGAGGTTTAATTTAGGCAAATTATATTATATGATTTATTTAATTGTTGTATTCTTTCCTTCATAACAAGTAATTGATCTAGATTAATGGCTAATGCATAATCTTTTACCTTATTTTTTTCTTTCAATGACTAATTAAGGTAAATATTCTAGTTTGTAAATTGATCTCTTTGTCTTTCCAATTGCGAAACATTAAAAGAGTTAAAGTGAGACTCAATTGTCTTTGATATTAAAGTAGATATAAATATGAATAAAGGCTTAGGTTTAAGTATACTTTTCTGGACATTAAACTCTGTTTAGATGTATATGGATATATTTTTAACTGAATTATTTTCAATTGATTGTTTTATTAAATATTATTATATCTTAAAATGATATTAGTTGTAACTACATTAGTCTGATCGAATAACATTATAACTAATGTAAATAGTTGAGTTATATGCCAATAGAATCACTATCTAAAATTATAGAAAATGCATTAAACATAGACTTTAACATTCTAGTTGCAGTTACCTTCAGTACAGCAATTGTTGCATTTTTAATTATATTTGTAATAAGATGGCTTGGAAATAAAGGAATGGGTCAATTGAGCACTATTGAACTAATAATAATACTAGGATTAGGGGAGGCAATAGGTCAATCAATGTTAAATCCATCTCAAACTTCTATACCTCAAGGATTTACAGTAGTTATTATAGCAATAGTAATATTCAAAATATATGATTATTTAACTACAAAATATAATAAATTTAGCAAAATTATACAACCAAATCCAATATTACTAGTAAAGGATGGTAAGATCATAGATGAGGCAATGAAAAAAGCAAAAATATCAAGAAAAGAATTAGAATCTTATTTGAGACTAACTGGAACTGATGATATTTCAGAAATAAAAGCATCATATTTGGAAATTAATGGTCAAGTAAGTTTTGTCAAAAAAAAATAGAAAAAAATCGGTATAACCATTTACATATGAAATGCAAAATATTCAGTCTTGATATTTAGATATATAATCAAATCCATGAGGAACTTCAAATTCATCAATGTTAAATTACTAACATACATTTAACTTCATACCATAACTTAATGTTACGAGCCAAAATTATTAAAGGATCTTATAAATTAATTTATAAATGCTAAGGACAATACCTATGATTTGAAATCTGATTGGGATGCAACAACCTATGTCGTGTCTCTGATGTACAAGAATCTTGGGGACAGGAGATAATGGAACGTAGAAAGTGGAAAGGAAATGAAATAGTTCTTGATGCTGGTTGTGGTTCTGGAAGAATAACCAAGATAATATCAACTAAAGTTCCAAAAGAAAAAGTTTTTGCAGTAGATTCTGATTCATCCATGATAACAGTTGCAAAAGAAAACCTAGCAGAAATTTCCAATATTCAATATAAAAAAGCAGATCTCTCTAAAATAGATCTTGAAGAAAAAGTAGATGTTGTATTTCAAATGCGGTATTACATTGGATTTTAAATCATAGAAAAGTGTTTGAACATTTTTGGAAAATTCTTAAACCTAATGGTAAATTATTGATTCAATGTGGAGGATATGGAGAATTTGCAAAGACTTTTTCTATATTCAATAAAGTTCGAAAGTCAAATCAATTTTATAATTATTTTTGCAATGACAAAGGAGAGGACACTTGGAGTGGACCATGGTATTTTGCTAAAAAAGAAGATACAGAAAAAATGCTAAAAGAAATAGGTTTTAGTAGTATTCAGTATTCTTAGAAAATAGAGAATATAAATTCCCTAACAAAGAAGAATACTTTCTCTATAAAAACAATTATTTTGCAACCATATCTAAAATATTTACCTAATGAAACGTTAAAAGATAACTTTGCTAAATCAGTAATACACGAAATTGAAACTAATGCAAAAGAATTACAATGGAAATTAGATTTTGTTAGATTAAACATTAATGCAAAAAAATAGGAATTATTTTTACTTCCCTATGATACATCATGTATTAGAACAGTTTACAAAATATTAGAAAAACCTATCTATCTTGATTCTGTTATGAACCGTTGGAGTTCACGTTGAGAAATTAATCCTACATATTTGTCTTTTTCCTTTATTATCAATCTGCGAATATTGTTTGTAAGCATAACATCCGCTGCCTCATCAAGACTTGAAGAAGAATCAACTGAAATCAAAGGAGTACTCATGATATTCTCCACCTTATTATCTAAATCCATCTTTTCATTAGCTATAAATTTTAAAATATCTCTCTCAGTTAAGATTCCTACTGGCTTATCTTTCTCGGTGACAATAACTGCACCAATTTCGCCATGTACCATCTTATTTACTGCCGTTCTTATAATGTCATCTTTATCTACAGAAATAATACTTTTGTTCATTACATCTCTTACATTCTTTAACTCAGATTTCATAATCATTGCATTTGTTATAAGTAATATATTTGAAGATGAATGTATAACTGCAAGATCTATTATATAGTAGATTTTTTTAACTCGTAAATAGCCTTAACTATATCTGTCTTGGTTATGATTCCCACAAGATGTTGCTGAACCATTTTCTTGAATCTTATAATCTTATAAACCCCGAACTAATGCTTCTAGGTTCGAGTCCCACTCCCGGTATCCAATTTGGAGTATTTGAAGTATTCAAATATAAATAATTATTTTGATTCATATTTGCAGATGACATCTTTTCAAAAATAAATTTGTAATAAAGAGTATAAGTTCTATATATGGAGCTAACTTTTTTTTCCAAATCTGTTACTACCAGAACGGGATCATCATTGCTATTATCAATATTAGCAAAAGTAAAATTTTGTGTCATTACTTTATTATAATAATTTTTACTCTTCTTCTTTATAAAAACTATGAATAATAACATGACTAGAATGAATGGTATTATTTAGAATATCCAGATAATGGGTATTTTTACCTTGCATAAACACTATCCGGATATAACGTGGACCTGTTTTAAAATAAATCTTCCATATTAGTTATAATAGTTTACTACAATTTGTTCTCTTTTGTTATTCTATAACAAAGGAAAATAAAAATGACTAGATTATACTTTATTTTTTTATATTACAAGAAATAGTATTCTATTATTAATCTTCCTATATTACATAACAATTTAGATAGTATGAATAGTTCTATATTAATTTAAAAGAACAATTAGCAAATTAGCAAAAAGAATCTTACTAAAAGAATTCACCTAAATAGATATATGAAATTAAGGATCACAACCCATGCAATGCAAAACATCAGAATTTATTTCATTAATTTGATTATAATACATTTAGTATATCTACTATTATAGTGATTAATATGCATAACTTAATTCAATTAAAGTCTTATTAGACATATTTTCCATATACTAAATGAAAATGAAATTGCAGATTCATACATCATACTCTATTGCAAATATCTTTGTTATAACATCACTTGTTCTATTATTGATTTATGGTGCAGATGTTGCGTTAAAAAATTTTAATACAGGAGGATTTATTCCACTTGATACAATTACTAGAGGCATTATTTTTGGTGGTATAGCAGTAGCACTTTCAATAATCGCATTTATCATATCAATTAGAGAAAAATCGTTTTTCGTATCAACCTTATTAATTATAAATGGAATAATCATGATTATTGGTGGTTTGGTTATAGCTTCCAATATTATAAACAGTTCTGAAAATGCATTATTAATATCAATTGTTAGTGGAATAATAATAACTTCATTAGGTATATGGAAAAAAGTCGGATTTAGAAATATTACAAGTGGGAAAAACACTTTAACACAGCATTAAATCAATATTTTTTTTTACTAGTATTATTATTAAGCCTAGTTTATTTCATTTTACAGTTTTTAGATAATTATTATATAGGTTCTTTAGTCTATGTTCTCTAATCTTTTTCCATATAATAACTAAATCTACTTCTGATATTCTTAGATTTATGTAATATATTAAAATATGATTTTTGAAATATAATATAGCCTCTTCAAATAAACTTCCTATAGAATCCTTAAATATATTATTATATTTATCTTAATAATGACAAAAAGTTTTGGATGCTCTGACGTTGGTGTAAATTGTAATTGGTCAACAACCGCTGATTCGGAAGAGGACATTATGAAAAAGATTAAAGAGCATGCAAATAGTGTTCATGGATTTAAAGAAATACCACAAGATCTTGAAGATAAAGTAAAATCAGCTATTAAAGAACAGCAATAATTTATTTATATCAAATATATTTTTAAAATCTACTTTTTATTGTATAACAAGTCTATTTTGACTTTTGAATTTACTATATTTAGTCAAAATATTTAAAATATTCACTTTCTAAAAATAATGTATATTAAGTTAGCAAGTTATTCCTTTGCACATCGTAGTAGAACTTCAATATATAAGCTAAATACTAATATCCTTTTTGTAATCTTACTATATTAAAATTGTTTTATCTAAAATGTTATTATATAATTTAAAAATTTTCTAACATATAATTGGTTTGAAAGTTTGATTTATATCAAAATAACATAAAATATTACTATTATTAGTTTGTATATAAGAAAATGTTATTATTTTAATAGTAAAATCTTCATCCATTTTATTTATTAGTTTACTAAATCTAAATTATATGCTTTTATTATAATAAAATAGCACTATTTTCAGTTAAAAATGTATATTATTAATTTAAATTTATATTATATAGTAAAAATGAATATTGATTGATAGGTTATATTATATACTGCTTTATTGTATTGTACATTGATTTTTTTGATGCAAAATAGTTTTCCTATGAGAGAATGGCATGTAAAAAACATGGAAAAAACAATAATAAAACATGTAAAGGGACTTTCACCTGATGCTACCAAATTTGAACGAAGGATGTATAAACGATATGGTGGAATACACAAAGTTCAAATGAGAATAAAATACGATATTAAACATGGTGTAAATAATGAAGAGGTTATTTTATTTTTACAAAAGATAAGAACTGGGATGGAATTTTCAGATCTCCTTAAATGTGATGGATCCTTAGAGAGACTAAATGAGATTGAATCCTATTTTCTTTAATAAAAATTAACGGAAATTCAATCTTAACCTATTTTATTTAAATTTAAACATAACCGATTCTAGATTAATAAAACTAGGCTACTTAAAATGGTATGCAAAGGAATATGCTTGCGTCACAAGGCAATAAAACCATCTAATATTGGTCGTTACTTAGCTGGACAAAAGCGTTGTCAAGTTTGTCAAGTTTTTATCAAATGGGAAGGTTTTTGGTGTCCATGTTGTGGTTATAGATTAAGGACCAGGCCAAGGAATAAGAAATATAAATCTAGATTAAGATTGGATCAAATATTTTAATAGACTTATATTAAATATAATAAGGCAAATAGAGAAATTTACTAACCTGAATTAGATTAGATTTATCTTCTATATTTGGGTCATTATGCAAATTTCTATACAAATATTAATCTGATCATACACAAAAGAAATTAATAATATGATAAAGCATCAGGTAAAATTAATGTCCGCTTGTCTTTGAAATTCAATATTTACTTTTCCCCATACAACAAGAACCTTGACTATTTCATTGAATAATAATTGTTTATTCACATAATCTAAAGGAAATATACTAGAAACTTTGATGCTAAAAAAATTTTGCTCCTCCGGATAAAAATTTATTATTAAATCATCTGGTTCTATTTTATTTCTTAATTCTCTAACAAAGTTTGTTCTCATAATAGGATTATTAATTACTCTTTTTATTATATCGTCTTCTAAATTCAAATTCCATCCCCAGCCAACAAGTATACAATTTCGTCCATTTAGACTTTCTTTTAGATTACCAACTAAAACTGGAATTAAATATTGGTTTTCCTTTGGCCAAATCCAAAAACTAAAATAATAATTTGGATCTATTCGTTCATTTATAACAAATTTATTGTATTCGTTTAACCAATTCTTAATCTCAAAGTAAATATTTTTTTGATTTGTTTTCAATAGTTTTTATAGTAGTTTTTTTAAAAATATAAATTTAATTAATAATTTGATTTAATTATTAAATGAACATCAATACATAAAAAAATTATGAACAATAATAAGCACTATTATTTCAACTTTTAAGATTCCATTATACGATTATAAAAAAACATACGTAACGTATAAAATAATAACAACATATTCAACAATTATTTAACAGACATATACAGTCAAATAGAAAACAATTAAGTTCCATATAGTAGATATTAATTCTCTATATATTACTATGAATGATAATATGTATCAATTACTATATTTTTTAAAAAATAATTCAGATAATACAATAGATTTATTAGAAATATCATATTTTTCTATTAGAGATTTAATAACTTCAATAAAATAATCATCTACATAAGGTGAGACATAAATATTTTCTATTAAGGTGTCTAAATCAATTTTTATATGTTTTCCAGGAATGTAAATTGGTAAAACTTTTTCATTATGCATAGATAACATTTTCTTTGCTGTAGTTTTTTGACCTTTAGGTAAATTAATTCTATATTTCTTTAAAAAAGAGTCATTAAATAATTCTTTATCATCAAGATCATTATCATATACTATATTAAGTGCTCTTAATTCTCTTTCATATTCATATGGTCTTTTTTTAGTTAAAAAAATATCCCATCCTAAACTCTCTTTCAACCATTCATTTCTATAATTTAAGTATTGTACTTCACCTATAATAATTTCTTCTTTGCAGAATTTAATGGAATCTTTTAATCTTTGAAATGTTGATTGTAGTGCTATACCAGAATTCCTATAAGAATATGAATTCCACATGGCAGCAGATTCACTATTATTCATATGCCAACAATTTACTAGTACTCTATTTTTCCAACCTTGATAGCTCCAATTTGTTATTGTTTTTAATTTCATAGTCTTTTGAATTTTTTTTTTGTTTTGAAGTAAATCTTTAGAGATTGGATATTCCTTTTGTCCATCTATATTATTAAATTCAGGTAAACTTCCTTCGAATGGATCGCCAAATTTTCTGGTATTACAAAAATAAAGACTTTTGCTATATAAAAGATGAATAAATTCTGACAAATCCATGTATTGCCATATTTTTGTATGGTCAGTAGGTGATTTAATTAATGGATAATATTTATACATGTTCATATTATTATCGTATTTTATTTAAGAGTAGTAATAGAAAATTAATTAATAAATTAAATAATGATACCAATACTTTTACAATATTTAATTAATTTATACGATATCGTATTTATAATAGATGACCAAATTTCAAAAATAACATAATAATAGTAATGCATTAAAAAAATTGGTAGAGGCGGTGTAGTTATCTAACAATTAAAATAGGGCATGAAACTTTTTCAGATACACTTCTAGATACACTTCCTAAGCCTTTAAAAAATTTTGAAACTCCAGTTATACCAATACTACCAATTACAATAAGATCGGCTTTTTTATCAGTTGCATATTCTAATATCTTGTCAGATGGACTTCCAATAGTTATGAAGATTTCTATCGATACGCCATCTAAACTGTATTTCCTTTTTGTATCTTCTAGTTTTTCTCTCATTTCGGATTCCATTTCTTGATATAGAGATATCATGTATTCTGAAAAAGTAATTACCTCACCTGTTTTAGGGGATCTAATTACTCTTGAAAAAATTGGTGTTGGTATTTCTGGAATAACATGTATAATTATTATGTGTGATCCTTTAGCCAATTTAGCAATTTCTACTGCTTTGTCCAAAGCCTTATCACTCA
Source organism: Nitrososphaeraceae archaeon (assembly GCA_036380115.1). Lineage (GTDB taxonomy): Archaea > Thermoproteota > Nitrososphaeria > Nitrososphaerales > Nitrososphaeraceae > TH1177. Next base: position 7,973 of record DASVFI010000005.1, read on the forward strand.
TAGTAGAACCATCATGTGGAACAAGAATTATTTTAAATCCCATTTTTATTACTACTTCCTATATAATACATATAAATACAAAATAAAAATGAATAAGATTCTGCACGTTAAATTTTGTTCTTTTTAAAAAATTACGATTTATTTATTATTATAATATAATTTAATTTATCTAGTAATAACAATAATAACAAATCCATAATAATTTTTTTTAAATTTTATCTTTTACAGAATTTATCTTTCTTTCAAGAGTGTTGTTTTTACCTAATCTTTCATCAATCCTAATTGAAGACATTATTCTTTCAATTCCTATATTCCTAAGAGTTATATGTGAAATTTTAATTGCCTCTAGAATATTCTCCAAATTATTTGATTCAATCTGAGTACCCATAGCAGTAAGAATTGTTTTTAAACCCTGAATTTGAGAAATAGCATTATATACTAATGCTATTTCTTTACTCATGCTTGTATCACCATTAGTAGTTGTAATAGGTATTATACTGATTTCTGCAGTAAAGGATGTTTGATTTTCACTCATATTTCAACTAAATTAATATAGATATTGTTATTATATTTCTTTAATATTTATTTTATTTTCTATTCTTTTATTCTTATAATTCTCTCATAGGAAATAAGACATTAAATTGATATTAAAATGACTTATATTGTAACTTGACTTGTAACCAGTAAGACAACAACTTACTCTATATACTACCATAGACTTGTATATTTTCATGATTTGCATTCTAGGAGCTATTGCTTTACTAAATTAATAT
>DASVFI010000006.1:0-3322 GCA_036380115.1 Nitrososphaeraceae archaeon
CTTTTTTAGTCTTTGAATTTCGACTTCTTTTGGTATTAATGCGGGCATCTGAGCCATATCGGTTACTATTAACTCTTTGAAGTATAATATAAAGATGTTTTTGAAAAATCCATTAATTAAGATATAAATATTTTTATAAACTATAATTATTCCTAACTAATATTATAATATTAAGTATAATCATGTAAGATTTATAATGGAATTGAACTAATCATCAATGATAATCATCAATGATGTACTAATCCAGCAGTATCAATAAACGTCACAATAAAATATGTCAATTCTAATGGCTGTTGATTTTGCTGTTATTAGAATTAAAATCAATTTTTTAATATATTAATTATGCTTAAATTCATTCTTAGGTATAATGAAAATTATTTATTAATATTAACTTTATTCTAAATAGTGATTATATCTTAGTTCAATATACAATGTATCATTATTTACGTAGAATTTTGTGACTATTTTTTTGTAATTATATTTATATCATTATATTAATAGAATTTATTTTTAGTAACTATTAAATTTATTTTGTATTATTATTCTATCATTATATGATATCTAATTATTTTTGTAATTATATTTCGAATGATTTCAAATACAAATTATTATTTTTTACTTTTTGATATATGAAGATAAGATTTTCAATTACTTATCAAAGTTAATTTCTTATTATGTAATTAATTATTCATAAAAGCCTCCGGAAAGAGATAAATAATATTTATTTCTTTTAAAATACTATGAAAAACAATGGTTCTTTTTTATTAATTCTGTTTTTGATCGTTGTAATGTTAGTAATATCAATTCCTCACTTTGCATATTCTCAGACAGTAGAGAATGAAATTATAGAAAATACTTTAGAAACAGTAGAGAAGGCTACTGCCGGTATTTCTGAAATAACAGAATCTTTGAATAATGCTTCAGAATTAATTGAGAGATCTGCTCAAAATACCACAGAATCAGCAGCTAATAATGCTACCCAACAAGCTTCTCAAATCGAAGATATTGCAACCAATATGGGTAATGCTACAGAAAGTGCAATATCTGGTGTTGGAGAAACAACAGAAGAATCAGTAAATGGTACAGAAAGTGCAGTAGCTGGTGTTGGAGAAACAACAGAAGAATCAGTAAATGCTACAGAAAGTGCAGTAACTAATGTTACAGAAGATGCAAGAGAAAAGATAGAAGAAGCAATGTCTGATGCAGAAAGTGCAGTAACTAATGCTACAGAAGATACAAGAGAAAAGATAGAAGAAGCAATGTCTGATAGAGAAAGTACAATAGCTGGGACACCAGATACAACACCTCCTGCTCCTGCTCAAGAAGCTGAACAACAACAAGCAACACCTCCTGCTCCTGCTCAAGAATCTACTGAAAAAGGTGGAAATGTCTTAGATCAGATATGGGGACAGATAACAAACCTCTTTAAATAATTTTTTGTGATATAATTCTATCAATACTCCTTGAATCAAAATATAAAAATTGCGAAAGAGTTTCACGAAATTACAAAACATTCTCCTATAAGTCTTTATCTTAATCGTCATTACATGGATTTTGAAAATAAACCCTTTCCATTTAAAATATATTTAAATAAACAAAAGGTAAGTTTACCATCTACTTTTCCCTATCCAATTGAAGATTCTGTTGTGTGTTTGCAAAAAAGAACGGATTCGAATCTTTCCAAACAGAAACAAATCGACCTAAAAATCTTATCTCAAATCCTTTTCTTTTCTGCTGGAATTACGCGAAAAGTTAATTTTAATAATAATATATATTATATGAGAGCAGCATCTGCCACTGGTGCTTTATACCCAATTGAAATTTATTTAATTTGTCAAAAGATGCAAAACCTCGATGCAGGTGTCTATCATTTTTGTCCAGCAGATTTTACCCTAACGCAGTTAAGAAAAGGAGATTTTAGATCAATACTATTTACAGCTACAGGAAATAATAATAGAGTAATTCAAGCTCCTATTACATTAATTTTTACTTCAATAGCATGGAGAAATTCATGGAAATATCAAACACGTTCATATCGACATTGGTTTTGGGATGCAGGTGTGATTCTAGCCAACTTTCTTGCTTTATGTAACAATAATCTTTTATCTCCTCAAATTATTCTAGGCTATCAAGATGAACTCGTTAATAAATTGCTTGGATTACAGAATCAAAAAGAAGCCGCTATAGCCTTAGCTACAATTGAAAGTTATTACAAGTATGATGATGATTCTAATCAATTTAATCACAATCAGCTTTCAACTCTAAAATGTGAAACCAAACCACTCTCAAAATATGAAGAAACCATTTATCCAGATATATGGAAAATTCATGAATCCTCCTATCTCAATAGCTTAGTAGAAATAACAAATTGGACTTCAATGAAAAATAAATGGAACTTTAATTCATACAATAAAAATAAAATTTATCATGACGATATAAATATTAATAGTAAATATAATATCGGGGATCTAATTTTACAACGTGGATCAACAAGAAGATTTTCAAAAAAACCTATAACCATAACGCAACTACAAAATATTTTATATCTTGCTAGTATAAACATACCTTTTGATTTTATTACTCATGAACAAAGCCTTATTGACATATATTTTATAGCAAATTCGGTCGATAATTTACAATCTGGTAAATATTACTACAATAAATTAGAAAATAACATAGAAGAAGTTGAAAAAGGAGATTCTAGGGAAGTATCTGGACATTTGTGTTTAGATCAAAAGTTATTTAGTGATGCAAGTGTAGTATTCTTTCTTTTAACAAATATGGATACAATATTACAATACTTAGGGAATCGTGGCTATCGAGCTGTCCAGCTAGAAGGAGGAATAGTTGCTGGAAAAATATATCTTGCTGCATATTCTCAAGGACTAGGTGCTTCTGGTTCAACATTTTATGATGATGAAGTAACAGAATCTTTTCTTCCACATTCAAATCAAAAAAGTACAATAATAGCTATAGGAGTGGGTATTCCTGCATATGTAGCTAAACCTGGAAAGATACATACTAATGTTTTAGATAAGAAAGACTATTCTAATAAAATTAATTATTAACTACAGTATCATCAAAGAATACAATAATGGATGAATTAAAATAGGGATTGACAATCCCATAATGATGATAGTTAATCTACCTTTCAATGATCCAATAGAGTAATATGAATTTGCCAAAAAATTTCAAGGTTAGCAGATAAACTAAATATTTTGGTTTATATGCATATGATCATTTTCTTCCTTATCATTAAATATAAAGAAATAATAGTTTTTTGAATGTTTGATATTATACATCGATTTCTTCTATTACAAAA
>DASVFI010000007.1:0-2683 GCA_036380115.1 Nitrososphaeraceae archaeon
ATTAATAAAAGAGTATTACAAATTAAAAGTTGAGTTCAAAGATTACTGAAAAGATATGGTCATCAGATATTGAGAAAAAGATCATAGAAGATTGGAAAGTTAATAATGTTTATGATAATGTTGAAACTGATCAAAGTAAAGGTAAAGATAAATATTTTGTTATAGATACTCCCCCTCCCTATCCATCTGGAAGACCGTGGCACATCGGTGCAGCTGCTCATTATTCTCAGATAGATATGATAGCAAGAGTTGCCCGCCTAAAAGGCTTTAGAGTCATTTTTCCAATTGGCGTGGATCGGAATGGCATTCCCGTAGAAATCCACACAGAAAAAAAATACAAGATCAGAATGAGAAATACAGAGAGAAAAGAGTTTTTGAAGTTATGTAAGATAACGCTTGACGATACTGAAAGTGAATTTATAGAAATCCTAGAAAGCTTGGGTTTAAGTGCGAATTTTAAACAGAAGTACCAAACTGATTCTCCTGATTTCAGAGCTTTTACACAGTCAACATTTATTGAAATGTGGAATAAGGGATTAGTATATCTTGGAAATAGACCAAATAACTACTGCATCGATTGTGGTACCACAATAGCAGATGCAGAAATCACATATGAAGATGTTGAGACTAAATTAGTTTACATAAAATTTTTCTTAGAGAATAATAAAGAATTCATTGTAATTGCCACTACTAGACCAGAACTCCTCTTTGCATGTCAAGCGGTAATTGTGAATCCCGATGATGAGAGATACAAAGAAATTCAAGGAAAAACTTTGAGAATTCCAATCTTTAATAGAGAAGTAAAAATAAAACCACATCACTCTGCTAACAAAAGCTTTGGATCTGGAGCAGTTATGGTTTGCAGTTACGGTGACCTAAACGACGTTCAATTATTCAGAGAAATGGGTATGACTGAAATTAAATCTATTGATTTGAATGGAAAAACAACAGAATTTGCCGGAATGTTTTCCAATTTACGCATAAAAGAAGCAAGAAGTAAAATAATAGATGAGCTAGAAAATCAAGGATTAGTAGAAAAGATTGAAATTATTTCCCATAGAACTCCCCTTTGTGAAAGAAGTAAAACCCCGATTGAAATTATTTCTTTGGAAGATTATTATCTAAAACAAGTTGATTTTAAGTCAAATTTGTTAGAACGCTCTAAAGAAATAAGATTCTATCCAGAAATGCATAGACAAATCCTATTGAATTGGATAAATTCAATTGCAATAGACTGGCCGATATCAAGGAGAAGATTTTATGGAACTGAAATTCCCATATGGTATTGTACAAAATGTAAAAAACCAAACCTTCCTGAACCTGGAAAATACTATAGACCTTGGGATGAAGATCCACCATTTAATAAATGCAAATCATGTAACAATGACAAGTTTGAAGGAGAAAAAAAGATTTTCGATACATGGATGGATTCGAGTATAACTCCTCTTTATATTACGAAATTCTATAAAAATAAAGAAATTTTTAATAAAATCTACCCTCTTTCTATTAGACCTCAAGGAAAAGACATTGTAAGGACATGGCTTTACTATACTCTTCTAAGATGCTTGTACCTTACGAGTCAAATTCCATGGCATAGTACTTGGATAATGGGATACGGAGTTGATGAAAAAGGGGAGAAAATGAGTAAAAGTAAGGGAAATGTAATTGATCCACTTCCCATTATTAAGAAGTATGGTGCTGATGCATTCAGATTTTGGTCTGCAAGTGAGACAAATGTTGGATATGATTTTAGATGTTCAGAACTAAAAATACAAAGTGCACAAAAATTCTTATCGAAATTATGGAATATTGGAAGATTCATTTCTAATTTCGAAATAATTGATGAAAACAATAAACCTCGAGAACTAAAAGCGACTGATAAATGGATTTTATCAGAACTCTCAAGCATGACCAAAAAATGTCTTGAAGGTTATGAAGAATTAAATTTTTTCATCCCCGCTAATGCATTGAGAGAATTTACATGGAATATTTTTGCAGCCCATTATATTGAAATGATAAAAAGTAGAGCGTACAATAATGAAGCAGAAGATGAAAGAAAATCAGCTCTTTATACAATTCATAAATGTTTTAGAACCATTTTGCTTTTATTAGAACCGATTTCTCCATTTATTACATATGAGCTGTGGAAGAAAATCTATGAGGGCGGAGAGATAATTTCAGGTCAAAAAAATATTCCCACTGTAGAAAAAGAATACGATGTATTTGTTTCATCGACTCATCACATTATCAAGTTCAATTCAGAAATATGGAATAAGAAGAAGGAAACTCTTTCTAATATTACAAATAAGCCGCTTTCATTAAAAGACCCTATAAAAACAAAGATACCCAGCGAACTGGAGTCATTTAAGGATGATTTAATAGTGATGCATAATATTATGATGGATTAAAAAATTTGAAAGAAGAAGGTAAATAAGGTGAATGGGTGAATGGGTATTAATCCTTATTTCCACTAACTATATCTAGAATATCTTCTGCTAAATCAATTGTGTTTTGAGACTCTAGATTAGGCTCTAAAGTAATTAACAACATTTTCTTATCTAAGTAAAATGTTAGCAGTGATAACTTCTCACGTTCTACATATACAAAACGAGCTTTACCCATCGTATCGTCGAATCTTTCTCGCATGGATTTTCGAAGAGCAGTATGTGTCAGATACAATTCT
>DASVFI010000008.1:0-11500 GCA_036380115.1 Nitrososphaeraceae archaeon
GAAGAGAATAAAAATGACAATAAGAAAAAGAATCTTGAAGTAAATCCTATTATAATTTCACCAAAAAAATCAAAAGAGTCAAGAATGACAATCAGAGCCCATAAAGTGCATCAAGAAGGAGATTCGATTACTTCTAAGATAGGTCATTTATTTGGTTCAGTTAAAGAAAAAACAACGGATTATGTACAAAAGGTCCAGATAAAACACCAAGATATTAACTCCTTTGCAACAACTAAAGTAATTAATGAAACTATTATAGAAAAAGAAGGTCGACAACAGCAATTTATTATTCCTATAATTGAAGAAAGATACAATCTTTCTAAAAAGATTTTGGCAGAAGATGTTAAAATAGAAAAAAGATGGATAATAAATGATGAAAAAATAAATGTACCAATAGCATATGAAAAAATATTTGTAGATGATAAAGATCTAGATTCATATTCACAAGAAGATATTTTGACTCAACTAAAGCATAAAATTATTAATTTTCAATATATTGGGGAAAGTGATGATAATGAAAATAAGATTGAGCAAGAAAAAAAAGAAGACATAAAAAGACAACAAAAAGAAAAAGATAGACGAGAGGTGAGAGTAAAAGAGGATGACATGCAATTATTTGATGAGGAAAAAACAAATTTTACCAGTCATACTAGAAATAATGAAATACTAAATGATAAAACGCCAGAAGTTATTCCACTTTATGCTGAACAACTTATAATTACGAAAAAAAAGGTAAAAATAGGAGAAATCGTAATTAGAAAAAATAAGGTAATAGAAGATAAAAAAGTTAATGTAGATATAGCAAAAGAAAGAGTAACAATAGAATATCCTAATGGCAAAAAAGAAAGATTAACAGACAAATAGATTTTTAATAGAATTTTTTTCAAATTTATTTCATAAATTATTATAAAAAAGTTCGTATATTAATTCTAGATAATATAATGGATATAGTATTAGAATTAATATTAAAACGTCAGTTACCTTATTTATAGGGAGTACTATAACTGGAATAATTCACTTTTATCAAACCAACAAAAAGAAGAGAAAGAAAAATTATTGATGAAATACTGATATCTTATTTTAGTTTCTAATTTAATAATCTATAAGATATAATATGAAAAACTACAAATTAACATTGAAATTTAGTTTGACAAGTTATCAAATATTATAGGGATTTATTTTCTTTCTAACTGTTATGTATTCTTTCTTTCTAAACTAATAATTGATCAGATAAAGGAGCCAATGCATTTTCTTTTACCTTGTAATTTTCTCTCTCTCTCTATATGACTGATTTATTTGTTTAATTACTTTTTAGAATTAATATCAAAAGAATTGGTAAACATATAACAAATTCTGCCTAAATTAGGATTAGTATGGTTAACAATATTGTAACGTCTGGATATGTTCCAAAATTATAATTTTAATATGGTCCCATCTTATATAATATTATCTCATGTCATTGCAAAATAATACGAATATCGCTATTAGTAAACTAATGTGCTTTAACTCTTGAAACTAAAAGACAATACCAAAAGAGAATGGAGATTTTCCATTTTTCTTTCATTATTGGGGAAATCTAAATGATAAGGCATTACAATTTTATTAAGTTAAATCAAATCCATATATATTCAATTTTTTTTGTTACAAACTTTTAATACGAACTAGCATACACTACTAATAAGAATGGATTATAAGAATAAAGGAAAAGATATACTGTATCTTGATCCCAATATTCGTTTCGTAACAATTTTTGATACTACAGATGGAATGATTCTTTTTTCTGAACATAGGCCTGGAGTTACAAACTTACTTACCGCAGAACAAAGCAAGCATTCTATCCAATTTTCAGTTAGTGCCTGGAAAATACGCAGTACCCTAGAAAAAAAGATTGGAAAAGGAAAGTTTGTTCTTGCAGAATATGAAAGGATTAAACGTATAACTATGCCTCTAGATAATAATCATTTAGTTTATATAACTACTGAAGTTGGATGCGATGCTCTTAGTCTCATCGATAAGATTAAAAAAATTATAGATTCTAATAAATAAAGAGAAGATAAAACTAAACAATACAATAAATTAAATTAATTATAAATAATTGACCATTGAAATATAATATTTAGTTATAGTCTCGATTAATTTTATACCATAAATCCATTCGATATTCAGACTATGACAATTAAATTATTTCGTAATCTTAAATAATATAATTAACAAGTTTTGATACTGTATTATCGGTTAAATCCAAATTAAACGGCCAACGGCCTTCTAAAATGATTTCGGTCTCTTTAGCGCGAGGTTTCTATTTTGATAATCATCTTTAATTTCGAACTATTTTAAGTAATAATAACTTTCTTAATCTTATTTCTATCATATCTGGTCGTTGTCGCCATCATTAGTTTCTCGTGTGAAGAGTTATCAATAGAAATGTAGAAAAAACTTCCTAATAGCGATACCCGTTTTTATAGATAATATGTTGTTAAATTTCAGTTACCATTGTAGTAATGTTGTAAACTCTGAGGAAATTAAATACATGAGTTCTAAATTTTTAATTCCTAATTATATGAAAAACAATATGTAATTACTTTCAACTTAGTTATGGATATAGTTGTATCTTAGAGTGTTCACAAATACTATTTCCCTTAATTATTATATCTATATTAATTAATTTGATTTTTGATTTGAATTTGAATAAGATTAAATAAAATTGTTAATATTGATATATATAAGTGTAAAATTGTCTTCTCCAAATTATGATGATATTGTTAATAAAGAAAAGTTAAAAAATTTAAAAATCCATGTAGACAAAGTTAACAAACTTACTAGTAAAAAGAATATTATTCATAAAAAAATTCAACTTTGGACAAATGATAAAGGTAATGAGTATGCTATTTGTTTATTATTTGATTCGGATTCAAAAATAGATAATGCACAATTTATCGCCTCAACGAATCCTAATGAGAAATATATACATCCAATTGCAGAAACAGATAATATTAAAGACCTACAACATGGATGGAATTATACATTAAGTGAATTGATAGGAAATTATAAAAAAAATCGCTATCAAAAAGTCAATGGAGAAGGTTTTGAATCCATTAAACTAATCCCTTTTTATAAATGCACATATTGTAATAAAGAACTTTTTAGTGAAGAAGAAAAAAAGAAGCATGAATTTGTATGGCATATCTAGAAAAAAAGTTTAATCTAAAAAATGTCTTACTATAATATTCTCTTTGTGGTATCTAAATTCTAGTGATAACTTATTGGATAATCTATGTTATCTATTTTTATTATCTCTTAAAGAAAGAAAAAGTGAAATAGCGCCCAAAAATTAGAATGAAAAACTAATTAAATAATATAACAATATTGCCGATTGATTAGCCTATAGGTATATGATAAGATATTATGGTAGATGTTTACCAGCAATCAGAAGATGTTAAAAACCACACTTTGTAAAGTATTATGCATTTTCTATGAATTATGGATGTATGTATAATGAATTACTATAATAAATAACATTGCAATAAAAATGTAAGCCGCTAAAGATAAGTCTTTAAATTTTTTTATTGTATTCTCGTTATAATAAGTTATTACATTGACAATGAACAAAAACTAGCCCTCTATTAATGATTATAACAGTTCCCAAAACGAGAATTTCAAATCGATAATATTGCTATGTTATATTAAAGTATTCATCTTCTAACTTCTGTTTCAAAATCTTGATTGATTGATTGATTGATTGATTCAGTCTTGCTCCAATAATAATAACAATTCCTTATAATTTTGAAGAAGATTGTCCTAGGTTTAAGAACGTTCCTCTTATGAAACTAATGGAGTTTGATATGTCAGATAAGACCTCAAAAAATCTGTCTTTTGTAAGGTTGTCAAAAAATAATATTTTTTGAAAATATATTTCCTTGATATTATCTGTAATTATTGGGAAACGAGGATCTAAATGCATTTGAATAAGAAATTTCCTAATATCCCATACAATTTCATTCCTATTCTTGAGCGATTTTAGCATATTCTGTTCTTTTTCATTGAATTCCATATTTGCAGCGATAATTATACTATCCAAGGAATCTTTATGAAACGCTATGCTAATTATTGTATACTTGTTCTCTTCAATATCTATTGTTAGTTTAGTTTCAATGTCAGGTCGTTCATAAAATTCATAGGCTTCTTCTTTTATCCATTTCCTTACTTTATCTGCATATTCTTCGAACATTGAAAATAGTGTAAACCTCTGATTTATAATAATTCGTTAAATAGTAGAAGTTAACAGAGTATAATATAATAACACATTCGCTACTATTATAATTTGACTAATTCAAATATTAACCTCATTGATAAAACCTTATTTTTTCTCTAATATAATGGCCCAAAGTCAATATTATTTTTTCTATCGTAGCCTAATGTATTTTATAATGGACAAGAAGGTCAAGCATTTCTGTTTTACTCTCTCCTTCCCTTTGAGAGTCTTGCAACAATTCAAATGAAATATCTATCTTCGGTTTTGGATTTGTAAAATTTTTATAATAAGTAAACTTTGACTGTATTTGTTGGTGATGTTATGGTTATAAGATATTTTAGGACGAATATGTTTTTTGTTAATGTTTAAAAAATATTCGTTATAGTCATTATTCCAGTAGGTAGATATTGCATTCAAAAGTATAAAGTTTCGTATTAATAGTAGAACTCCTTATTTTAAGTAATTCATTTTCTCATCGACTAAATCCAATTATGTGATGAGACCTTCTTCATTATCTTTTTTATCAAATATTATTAGCGCTTGGCTAGTTATTTTTTTATCGTCTGGAATATAAACAGTAGAATATTTTATATCAATAAGTTCTTCTCTAGTAATGTTATTATCTCTTATTACATCATTGATTCTTTGGTATATACTTTCTGATCTGTCTGGAGCATCCCAAACTTCAATTACTCTAATTGTCATTTCTTATTCTCTTAATCTTTTTTATTTAATAAATCATAGCACACATCTAAAATCAATACCAATTGAATATCCAAAAGATTTCTACCATCATGGTCATTCTGACTATTATTGTATATAGAGGAATATGATCTCTATTTCATTGGAATTATCATCAATATCTAAATAATTTCTATACATTACAATTTTTTCTACTATCACAATAATGGCAATAAAAGAATAGAAATCTCCACATTAGAGAAATGAGCGAATTAAAGAATCTATCTCATTTTATTGATATTGTCTTTTTCTTTTTGTCTATCTTCAGGACTAACCATATGAATGTGGGATTTTACATGATCATAGCAGTAATAAACTGAACATCTAGGACATCGATTTGTTGGTTTATGAGGGCAACCAGGTATAGCACATACTAATCTTCTCATAGAGTTATTTCTCCATTCGTTAAGATCGATTACCGAACCCATACAAATAATATTTAGTGAAATAGATATTTAACTTTAAGTAATAATTCATAAAAAAGAGGGAAATTCTCTAAGGTTAGTTAGTATTGTTAATAACATTGTAATGACTGTAAACACATTTGTATGATAAAACAAAAGGAGTATTTTTTAGTTTTTGCTAAATGGCCTGGATATTAATTTGAATGCATTCATCAATGAAATTTCAATAATAAATAAACAGATTTTTTAACAATGACAATTACTAAAATATTTACCCTAAGATGTCATACTTAGGTAAATTCTTAATCAATCTTTTAAAAGAGCGCAATAAGAAATGAGTAAAACAATACAACATAATCAAAAATAAGCTATGTTTTCTGCAAACACCAAAACTTCAAAAAAAGAAGAATTTTTAGTAAATGAGTATCTTCAATCTGTTCCAGATTTACTATATGTGAATAACATTGTCCACAAGCAAATCGGTTCTAATAATTTTCTCTAGTTAATGGATATGAATTAAGTAAATTTACTTTAATCATTTGATTCTTAATAATTGACCAGATGATAGACCCGTCTATTTCTACTGGAAAAGTATTATTAAATTCTTTTCTTAATTATTGTTAATATTATTATCACCTAATTATTATTAAGCAAAGGTATAGGTATTACTTTACTGAAATCTCTTAATTACCAAATTTTAAAATATTATCAATAATTTTCTGTCATTTGACCATTCTAACTTATATGATTAATTAAATATAAAAGAGAAGATGTGTTATCGATCCAATGCACAAGTTTTTCCTTGTTCTTTTGGTTTCAAATCATTTATGGGGATTTTTGATAGTATCATATTATGAATAACAATTATTACTAAAAAATATTTCTATATCTGCAATTTTATCTAATGAAACTTTGATATTCTTATCTTCAATTGATATTTCTTGGCTACTAGCTGTGAATGATAATCTATTCTCATAATTGATATGATATTAATGATTTATTCGTCAAAAACTTTTCTTTTATTTTATAATCTATTATTTTAATTAGGTTTTTATTCTCAAGTTGAGCCTTCAAACAGAAGAAAAATAAATAACTTTAATAATATAAATTAATTTAACGAGTATAAAAAATAAATTAGAATACAGTTTTTATAGCATAGATAGGTTATTATGAGGACTTTAATCTTTGACAGTAATAATTGGTATGTAAGGGAATATGTTCACGTCATAAAGCAATCAAACCAAAAAGTGGACAACGTTATACAATAGGACAAAAACGCTGTCAGGTTTGTCAAATTTTTATTTATTGGCAAGGTATATGGTGTCCTTGTTGTGGGTATAGATTAAGAGGAAAACCTAGAAATAGCAAATTCAAAGAAATGATGGTGTTAAATACAATTATTAAAAATTAAATTAGGTTTATTCATAGTTGATAAATAGAACTTTAAAATCCAGTAATGAGGGTGCCAGTTTTTTTACAATTGGTAAATACTTCTAACATTAGGCTATCCTAGATTTCAACGAAGATCATATCAGATGAACCTATAGTCACTATTTGAAATAGTCATAGTCAGTTAATTATTCTATAAACCCATGATATCCTCTTTGCTATAACAAATAAAGTATGAAAGGCTTATATATTATCTCTATTGTTTTTGTTAAAAAAACAAATTTTAAATCTCATTGGTCAATGCATGATATGGGATTCATTCAATTTTGGCCTTTTGATAATCTTTTGCCTCAAATTTTTAAATAATTTGGTTATGTCTATGTATTGAAAAACAAATCATTAAATAGATATAGCGGCTTGTGATTTTCTCACTTAATCTTCTATTTAATTATTTTGATAATACTTTTAAAATATTATTATTAATTGGTCATAAATATGAATAATAACATTATGACCTTGATAGGAAATAATAAGTTGATAATAATCTTGTAGGAAGTTTTTAAATACTCTTTCGCGAATGATATAGCCAAAATTACTTTAGGAATTTTAAAATAATAATTATACTCATATTTTATGTAGTGATTTTTTTATAATATTACAAAAGTTAGCTGTTAATACATCATGACATCACAAAAATAAAGGGACTAGTCATAAATTTTTAAAGGAAAATATAAAAGTATAACTTTTTCGATATTATAATAGAGGTATAAGATATAATTATAGATATTTGAAAATTAGGAGATTTATGATACCTATAGATGGGAACGTCTACATAAAAATTGACTTGGCTATATCATAGCATACAATAAACCAGAATTTGATAAAAAAATGGAAAAGCTAGAAGAATTGGAACAATACAAGATAGAGATTTGAAACGATTGAATTTAATTGTTAGGCTTAGGATGAATAAATTTAGCCTTTTATTGAACGAATTGTCATATTTGTAATATCGTATCTGATATTGTTTTTATCCATTGTAACGATAAAGAGGTTTGTGAGCACAATATCATTGGCAAGACCATGCAATAGAAAAACATTTGAAAATGTAACAAGATGCTATTTATGATGACAAATACCTAAGGCATTCGTGAATAGAGAATAAAGTAGAACCATATAAAAATAATCTATTAAAAGATATGCTTCTTAATATTAATTGATGGAATATAATTATGCTATTTTAATAATGTTAATTACTATTATTTCTACTGTTTTCTTTTCATGGATATACTTTCTTATTTATACTATAAAATTCCTAATACAGGTCCCAAAACTACAATCTTTCAAAAACTATAAGAATATCTTCTTTCCCAAAGTGAGTGTAATCCTTCCAGCACGAAATGAAGAAAAATATATACAAAAATGTCTTAAGACTTTAATTGAACAAGACTATTCAAATTATGAAATAGTTGTAATTAATGATTCTTCATCTGATAAGACGGGTGAATTAATTGAGAGTTTTAGTTTAGCAAATTCTAAAGTTATTCATATTAATTCAGAACCAAAGCCTGATGGTTGGACAGGAAAGAATTGGGCTTGCTACCAGGGATATCTTAAATCAACAGGTGAATTTTTACTTTTTACTGATGCAGATACTATTCATTCGTTTACCTCTATTTCTTTAGCAGTGACTTATTTGTTAGCTGAAGGGCTTGATGCTCTTACTGCAATACCTAAAATATTGGCAACGGATTTTTGGACCAAGATTACTCTACCTATACTTTGGACTCTTTCTTTGGCTAAGTACTCTGCATTAAATGCAAATAATCCAAATAGTAAGGTAGGATACTTCTTTGGTAGTTTTTTTATAATAACAAGAAAAACCTATGAGGCAATTGGTACTCATAAGGCAGTAAGAAAAGAAATTGTAGAAGATGGTGCCTTAGGAAGAAAAGTAAAAGAACAATGCTTTAAACTTAATGTAGTTCATGGAAAAGACCATATACAGGCAGTATGGGCAAGAGATCCTTCTACTCTTTGGCATGGACTTAGAAGATTGATGATTTCTCTATATAAAAGAGAAAAAATAAATGCGTATTTAATGGTGATTGCAACATTTCTTTTACTCTTGCTACCTCTAATTGTATTGCCATTTTCAATTAGCATGGTTTTACAACAAGAGAATATTACAATTTCTATTGCCAACTTAAGTTTAGTTCTTTTATTTTTAACTATAACATCAATGTTATTGTTGATAATAACAAGTATTTTCGAATTAAAATATTCAATACTTCAAAACCTTGTTTATTCATTAGGTTTTCCATTAGCATGTTCTTTTGTTTTTATTGCATTTTTAACATCTATAATTAATTCTGGAAGTAAAGATACAGTTAATTGGAAAGAAAGAACATATACTATTGAAGAAAATGGGAATACCAGTTAAATAGTAAAGTTTATTATAAATGGTGCCAAAGGAATGGCAACCATAACTTTAACACCTCCTTTTAATTAACGTGCAAGACAGAAATTATAAGTAACTTAGTGTAACATGGGGTACAATAAAAAACATTCAATATTTTTTGTTAAAATTGAAGGATTTGATTAAAATATGTAAATTGTTTCCTGTACTACTATTTTTTTACATCTTATTATAAGAACAAAGAATTTAGAACACATTCTAATTAATTTCATTAGCATTAAAATATGGGAGTTAAAATTAGTTCAATAACATTATTGTCTTTTCTGGTGTGAAATAAAATAAAATTTTAGAAATGTTGAGTATATACTAAATACAAATCATATAATTGAAGAATATTTTCGAATTAATTTATAAATCATGTTGTGGTAATTAATATATAGTTGGATCTAGAAAATGTAAAACCATTTGGTAATTATATTAGAGGATTTGAAAGTGACTCACCTGAAAGTCTTGGAGAAAAAATAACAACATTTTTATCAGAAAATCCACACTTAGAATTGAGAAATATAAAATATAGTTCATATGGTTTTCTTCATAATCTTAATAGAGAAACTAATTATAGTGCATTAGTGATCTGTAATAAGAAATAACTTGAATTTTATCTTCTTTTAAAATTTTGTAATATTTACTTGCAAAGTAGTTTGTTATTAAATTAAAATCATTCATGAAAAGAATATAATTTTATAAATATTATATTATAATACAAATAATATATTATTGGTTTACAATATTTTTATACTCATGAAAATATCTAACCAACTTCACTTTTATTCTGAAAGAAATCTGCTCCAATAAAATTTTCTATTAGCACTAATTTTGTATGCGAGAGCCACAAATATACATAATGTATTTAACTTCATTATCCAAGTGAAATGCGAACGAGTTTTTTATTCTCTAATTAATATTCTAATTATAGTTGTAATTAATAGTAAAATTAAGATTATGCGAATTAATTAATAACTGTATTTACAAAGTCAAATTCATCGATCGTGCTATAAATTATATTTTTAATTTTTATATGTTATATTTAATTAATACTAATATGCAATCAAAAATGCATTTAGTAGGACTTATCTCTATTCTTGAATTTGCTTTAATCACAGGAATACCAGGCGTATTTGAAAATGTGTTGGCACAAGAAGATGAAGACACTGAATTAGGTGGAGACCCAGAATTAGGTGGAGACGCAGGAATGACTGAAAGTGATCTAGGAGGAAATGACACAGGAATGACAGTAAGTGATATAGAAAATGATACAGAAATAACTAACGGTCAAACTGATGAAGGTATTGGAACAGATGGAAGATAAAACTAAAAGTGTATTATAATTCTTTTAAATAATTTTTATTGCTTGTTTTACCTCCTTTTTTCCTGTTTATCAATGTATGTCATTTTCCTTCCCTCCTTTTTAACTTAAAGTAGATAATTCTATATCGTAGAAATTTTAAAGCAATTTCACTAACAACTGACGTGTCATACATTTGCAAGTAATGAAAGAAATAATGGAATTTTACTATATTATTGGTAATATGATTAGATCGAATATAGTTACAAAATACATTAACTTGTCTACTCAAGGTGAAAACGATATTATTGATATTACAAATAATGTGAAGAAAATCCTACTAGAAAGTCAATTGAAAAATGGAATAATAACACTTTTTGTAGTTGGTTCTACTGCTGCAATTACTACAATTGAATTTGAGTCAGGACTAACTAAGGATTTTCCCAATATGTTAGAGAGAATTGCACCGAATGATACTGAATATGAACATGATAAAACTTGGCATGATGGCAACGGTCATTCCCGTAACAAAACTGTCACTTAAATAATTCCCATTACAAGTAAAATCTTGTATAATGGTGGAAGAAGAGCAGAAGCAACAACAACAAGTAATTACAACAAATATTAAAAAAAGCATGAGTAGTAGCAGTAATTACATTTCTAAAAATTCCTGTTATGATACTTTCCTATATTCTCTTTCGGTTCCAGAGACAAAGAGAAGATATACCAAAAATCTAAAAGAATTCTTGAATTTTTGCAACTTTGAAAGATATGAACAGTTATTGGAAATCACAGATGATGAGAAATATGAAGCAATCCGTGATTTCCTAATATCTTTGGTAGAAACAAGAAAATTATCCTATGCTTCTGTAAATCTTTCATACGCTGCTATAAAACTATTCTATGATGTTAACAAAGTTGTATTGAATTGGAAGAATTTAGCAAGATACAAA
>DASVFI010000009.1:0-2514 GCA_036380115.1 Nitrososphaeraceae archaeon
ATTTTTTAATATATTTAATTAATAATTTATTTACAATATATCATTACTTTATAATATATAATTTTTATAATTATATAGAAAATAATATCAGTTATTTATTTTCAATTTTCTAATTTATTAGAATTTATAATATAGATAAATCTAAAAATTACTAAATAAAAATGTCAAGTCAGAAAATCGAAAGCGATAATAACCAAATCAAAAATAAAAGAGAAGAAACCAACAACAAGAATCCATCACAACAACAAAAAGAACAACAAACTCAACAAATAACAGAACATACTATAGCAACAACAGCCACTTTTTCAAAGACTACAAATGAAGTTACTAACAGAATTAATGAGAATCAAAAAATAAATAAAGCAATTTTAGATAAAAGTATTGATATTACAAACAGATATCAACAACAAATTATTAAATCAATCAAAGCAACCACTGACAACTATAGCCAATTACAAAATAATATTCTTAATTCTTATCAATCAGCATTTTCAAAATTTATAAATGATGCCTCTGACAACAACAAATCTTATAATTTTGCAGCTTTAGAACAATTAAAAATGTATAATAAAATTAACCAAAACATGATAGATAGTGCAATTAATACTACTAGAACAACTCATGAATTGTTAACAGAATATATAGAAATATTTAATAAATTAATAGAACTCGGACAAGAATACTACAGTGATGGAATTAAAAATTACTTTAAATTTGGAAAGAAAATAGAAAGAACCTAAACAATCTATATTTTTATTCATTCTATTCTATAAAGTCTATTACATTATTATTGGTTATTGGCATCAGACTTTAGATATCACAAATTCAAGTTCTATTATAGAATCGTCTACTTCAAAGAATCTAACTTTACCCATAGTTACTAACTATGTAAATTTAAAAGCCTTTTTTTATTAATATTTTAAAATGAGTTACTAGTAATAAAAGCTAAATACAAGATATTTGTATATATCTACAAAGACTCTTATTTTATCTTATTTTAGCACCACTATCGGTTTTACTCCCTTGCGTGCATATCTTCCTATTAAGTATTTTTTTCATTTTTATACATCTGTATTTTTTGATGGTTAGGAAAAGATTTTGATACGTTTTAAAATTATATTGATTGATAAATAAGATATAGATGAAGCAGCTATAGAAGATAATATTGCTGCTTCAAAAGGTCTAAATCCCATTATCAATAATTCATATAGTATTATCCATCTTGATAGATTATTAACAATATCAAATATAGACCATGCAAATACCATCTTCTTTATTATTTGTTTTAGACGATTAAAATTAATCCGGCTAGTAAATCGATTAGTATATTTTCGTTTGTTGTCAATATGAAAAAGAACTATAAATGATATCTTATAAACTATAAATCCAACAAACACTGTTATTGTAGAAGTTAACACATCACTAGGAGAATATATCGCATATATTTCAGCTATAGCAACACTCACTAAAAATCCAAAAATGCCTGCAATAAGTAAATTCTTATTCATCAAAATAGTTTCTCTATATTTCTTGTAAAAATTATTAAAGAGCCTATTCAATTAATAATTATATATACACAGACAACTCTTTATGTCTTTGAATAGACAATTTACCTAATTAAGAATAGAACTTTTGTCAAAATTATATAACTTCAAATTCTTCAATTGGGACAAGTAAATTGTGAAGATACTATGAACTACTTTGCTAATAACTAATCCATAAAAAGACACTAAAACTATAATCAAATTAAAAAAAGCTAAATACTAGGTAATAGAACCCTACTACTACATGCAGGACTCTCACCACGGAGTCATTATCGAATCTGCTCTTTAGAAGACATGGTTATAATTATTATGATATTGCATATTACATATTCAATTAATATTGATTGAACATTGAAACTGTGTAATTCAACTCTCGATAAACACGTATTTTTTATAGTTCATCTATTTAATTAATTCTTCAATTATACTTATAGAGACTAATATCTTATTTAATTTCAATCTTCTCTGTATTATCTATGTTGTCATTATCCTTGTTGTTGTTATCTTCATTACTAGATGACATTTCTATATCATCGCTACTACCTTTTTCATTAATAATCTCTGTTTCTTGATTACTATCACTAAATCCATTATTCAAAGACTCTGTTATGCCTTCTTTAATTTCTTTATTAGATTCTGTTTTCTTACTACTACTACCACCTTCTTCCTTACTGGGCTCCTCTGTATTAAAATTGTTAAATATTCCTCCTTCATTATCTAATTCCTCATTTTCATCGGATGGAACTTCATCAATACTAGGAAGCGTTCTGCTTAGACTATTAAAAAAATCATTATCTGATTCTTGATTATCGTTTAATTGAGAAGAAGAATCACCATCTTCAATTGAAAGTGATTGATATAAATTAAAAGTTGAATAAACAAATAATCCTATTATTATGAAGGATAAGAATAAGGGATTGTTCACTTAAGTAAGGTTATCAACTCGACTATAATACTTATTCTTTTTAAA
>DASVFI010000010.1:0-6830 GCA_036380115.1 Nitrososphaeraceae archaeon
ATTTTTTAAATAATAATGATTTTTATAAATTTAAAAAATTTATGAATGTATCTTCCTAGATTTTTAAATAAAAAAGAAAATGATGAAAATGATTGACAGTTTTTCTTAAAAATTAAGAGATAATGGATAGACGATTAAAAAATGTAATGTATATGGGAGTAGTTAGTTTTTTTACAGATTTTTCTACCGAGATGGTGATGTCTGTTTTACCTTTGTATATTGTTAAAGATTTAGATTTATCTAGGACTGTTTTAGGGGCAATAGAAGGTTCTGGCGAATTTGTAAATTATATTTTTAGAATTCCTTCAGGATATATTTCAGATAAAATTGGAAAAAGAAAGATTCTTGTTATAATTGGATATGGTATATCTACTATCAGTAAACCGTTTTTTATTTTTGTAACTACATTTATAGATACAATAATTGTAAGAATTGCGGATAGAATAGGAAAAGGTATTAGAACAGCACCTCGTGATGCATTAATTGCTGAGTCTGTAGATGAATCCAGTTCAGGGAAGGCATTTGGTATTCACAGAACATTAGACCAGATGGGTGCCATAATAGGTCCATTCTTTGCATTTTTGATATTAGAACTATTCGGAGGAAATATTCAGCATATTTTTTTACTTTCGATTATTCCAGGAATAGTCTCACTTTTCATCTTGATTTACTATGTGAAAGACAGACTCTCTATAGATGATAATAATAAAGTAATTGTTAATAAGATTACTTTTTTTCCTAATCTAAGAAATTTATTCATAGAGAATAAAATATTCGTATACTTGGTAATAATAATAGGAGTTTTTAGTCTTGGAGCATTCAACTATTCCTTTGTACTTTTGAAATCTACTGATTTAGGAATCGAACAAAACTTTGTACCAATAATATATGCAATAATCAATATTACGCATACTGTAATTGGTATTCCTGCAGGAATATTATCAGATAGAGTAGGAAAAGAAAAAATGTTAATAATTGGATTTCTCTTGTTTGTAATATCTGTGCTATTAATGTATTTTTCAGAAAAAAATAACATTATCTATATTATTTCAATTCCTTTAATTTATGGTCTATATGTAGGTATATCTGAAACTGTCCAAAGAGCACTAGTTTCTAAATATGTATCAGAACATAATAGAGGAACTGCATTTGGTTTTTATGGATTAATAATAGGCATTTGCCTTTTAATAGGAAATGTCACTTTTGGTTTCCTGTGGGATAATTATGATATTAGTATAGCATTACTTTATAGTTTAAGTTTGTCAAGTTTAGCAATTATATTTCTATTTAGTTTTATAAAGAACTTTTTAAAATTTGGTTTTTTACAAAACAAGATATAATTTTTTTAAGATACTTATAAAATTGAAAAGATAATTGAACATTTGAATGTTCCACTTGCATTCTTGATAAATATTGTTGTTGGAACAATTTCCATTTTACTGTAAATAATAATAATAATAATAATAAATAATATGTTCACTTTAACTCTTAAAGGAATTTCTTTTATTTATTATCTAAAACAAAAAAATTCTAGTATATTAGAATTAATTTATGATTAGTTATATGCCTTACTATTATTACTATAACCATGGTCTGAAATTAGTTTACTTATAATCTTTTATTGTTAGTAATCTTTCCTTTTAAATATTTATTAACTGTGCTTAATTTTGTTAGGCACTATCTGCTAATGTATAATATACTTTATAGGTTAATTAAATTAAATACTATTATGAGTTATGGATATGAGATAGATGCTGGAGAAAATCAAGGTATTTCAAACAGACAACTAGCATTGATATTTGGAATCAGTATAATAGGAATATTCATAGTATTTGCTTTATTTATTTTTCCGATACAAAATCTATTCCCTGAATCAATTACCGAACAAGTTACAATAATCAGTAAAAGTGATGGGGAGTGTGTTGTTGACACTAAAGATCATCCTAGAGCAATTTCAAACTGTAATTATGGTATAAATGATAAATTGCAGATTACCTACAAGCATGGAACTGCTCCAATTGAAACCCACAAGAAAATAAATTAAAATTCTTAAATACTAAGTCAGTTGTATAGAAATGACTTAAAAGAATATATATGAAATTTAAGTAAAAATGTTGCAATAATTCTTTTAATTACTTTGTAGATTTATTACTAAACTAAAAAAGATGATGATAGAAATTAATAACAAAGAAATTCCAAATTGTAATTACAAGAAGAAGGAATTCATACCAAGTTATTCTATTTATGTATTTATTTATTATCTATATTTGGATCCATATCTTTAGTAGAATTAGAAATTGATTTTATCCAAAATAAATATAATAATATTATTGTAAATACTGTATGGGCAGCAGCATTAGCAGATGAAATCAATGGAACTGAAAATGCAGATACCATTAATGGTACAATTAACAAAGATATCATCAAAGGGTTAGATGGCAATGATACTCTTGCAGGAAAAGAAGCAGGAGATGATATCAGTGGTGGAAGTGGAGATGATACAATTTATGGAAATGAAGGAAGAGATATTCTATGGGGAAAAGCAGGAAATGATCGTCTAGAAGGTGAAAAAGGAAATGACAGGTTATATGGTGATAGAGGTAATGATGTTCTAGTAGGAGGTTCAGGCAATGATACATTTACTGGAGGACCTGGTGAAGATGTGTTCATATGTAGAACTGGAAGTGACACAGTAAGAGATTTCAATATTACCCAAGATACAATTCCTGAAAATGATTGTGAAAAAATGAAATATGGCAATACAGAATACTTTATTTCATTACCAGAACAACAACAAGAACAAGAAGAAAAAGATGACTCCAATTCAGGAAATATAAATAACAAAGAAACCGTTGATAAGAAAAATTCAGATAGTGGATTGTTTTTTGGTTTATTTAAATAAATTTTGATCGATGACTAACAATTAATACCATTATCGAAAAGAAAATACTTTATTATGTTTATGATGAAACTATTGATTATATTATGACAAAATATATTGGAGCCCAAAAAGTTTTGAATAAGAAATGATTACAGAATTAATTTTTGAAAGTCTGAATTCTATCGAGTTAGAAACAGAAGTTTCACGATTTCTTAGAATAAAAGTTAAATCAATAGAAAAAATCTATTCCAAACAAGAGGTTTCGCGCTATACAGATCCTATTAATGATTCACAATTGGAAATTATCCTTTAGACGTGTGGCATATCTGTTATATTATTTATGTTCCAAAAGAAGATAAGGAGAAAAGAAATGACAATATTAGAATGTTTGAGTTGTGGTAATAAGTTTCCAAGCAATGAAGTCGAATTAACAAATGTAGACATTTCTAATGAATATTTTAGAATAAATTGGAATCGTCCAAAATGTAATACAGAAGGACTGACAACATTCATTAATAATAAGAAGGTAAACAATACTAAGGACAACAACAACAATAACAAAAGTAACAACCAGAAGAAATGAAATTAGTATGTTATTATTGTTCTAAAGAAATAGATCTGCAGTCTACAGATGATGAAGAAAAAGAAGAAAAATTAAAAGGTTCGATATGGTTTTGTTCTGATTATTGTAAAGATACTTTTGTAAATATTCAAATAAATAGAAAAACAACAGGAGAAGGGGAAAGAGAGGAATTACAATGATTTCTTCTAATACTGATACTAATACAAAAAAATCATCAAAATCAACATCACCAGTTAACAATAATTCACAAGAAACGAGTCATCATACTTCTATTACGGATGATGATGAAGATGAGGATGAAATAAAAAGATATATCAATAAACATAATCACTATACCATTATCGCAGTTTTTGAAGGCGATTATGTCCGCTTTTCAAGAGAGTTGAAGAATGGAGAACTAGCAGAAGAAAATATAATATCGCAAGAAGAATTTGAAAAAATGATAGAACAAGAAGAATGGAGAAAAGAAGAAGATGAGTAATAATAACAACAATACTAATACTACTAATAATATCATTAATCCTAATCCATATGTTTACAGATGCAATACAAGGATTCACTGGAAATACTTGAGAACACTTATTTTGAAGTTTTTGCTAAAAAGAAACCTGTTTGTCCAAATCCACACCAACAAAAACAAGAAACAAGTAACTCAACAACCATCAACTAATACAGTAGCAAAGCCAACTTACTACAAATAACAACGTAAGTCAAGATGTACAAAAACCAACTTGAACTTGATAATAAGTTAAATTTTTAAACTGCTTTTCTTTTTGATGATTGATCGTAGGAGTGTATCCCTCTCTCTTCCTCTATAGTGTTATACTCATTATATTCTATCATTAAATTTTGTTTGTTCGAGAAAAAAATGGGTCGAACAATACCATCATTTAGAATTGCATCGGGATTAGAAGAAAAAGAATAGAAATTCTCTAAAAGGTACTTGACTAAAAAAGATGATAAAAAAGCATTCAACGATATGTTCTCAATAGCAAGATTATACAATTCTGCCTGTTCTTATGCGACAAATCATCCAATAAGAATATATCATATTAAAATACTCTTTCTAATTACAAGATTTTAAAAGAAAAATATTTTTGGCAAATATCATTTTTATCATTTCAACTATATTTATAATAATTACAACACTAGTAGTAATAGTAATATACTTCTAAAAAGAGAAATAGACAAATGGAATAACTTTTCTTATTTTAAGAAAACAAAATCGAGAATTATTCAAAGAAATGTTACAATCATCATACAAATATTCAAATGCGATAAATGCTAATAGGGAACAATATTTAACCGAGTCACTAATAATGTCTCTATTGTTTGAACATTATAAAATATAAAATAAGATAAATGCCAAGGAAAATCAATATAAATATACAAGTTGTACAATAATGGAACTATATACTAATGTATTATATTTTCAATTATGATAAATCCGGAGTGAGTAGACAAAAGAACCAAATTTCTCAAATAGATCTACAAAGCAAATATCAAATATGGATAGATTTAGAAGATCCTACTTCAGAAGAACTATCTCAAATTCAAGAAATATTTTTTATTGATACTAATGTTCTAAAACAATATTCTAGTGGTTTGAAAAAACCGCAAATAAGAGTTTTAAAAAATTTCACATTTACATTATTATTAAGTATAAAATTTAAAACTTTACAGACAATCGAAACAGAAGCAATCTATATGTTTATTGGCAAAAATTGGTTAATAACAATTCATTCATCTCAAAGTAATCTAAAACAAAAGATAGACCAAATATTTGAAAATGATAAAGAGGTAATTGAATCATCAATTGACATCCTATATTACAATATATTAACCAAAATTGTAGAGGAATATGAACAAGTACTTACAGCAATAGAAATCGCGATGACAGATTTAGAAGAAAAATCTTTGTATAATCCATCTAAAAAAATATTAGTAAATCTAGAAGGTTTATCACGTCAATTAATCACCCTCAGAAGATATTTCTGGAAAATAAGAGAGATCTTTAACTTCCTTCTTTATCTAGAAAAAGAAACAGAAAAGGAAAAAGAAGAACATGCAAAATATTTGAGAATTATTTATGATAACATAAACGAATTACTTGATTTAATCGAATCTCATAAAGATACAATTAACTCTATAAGAGAACTTTATATTGCATATGTATCATTGCAAATGAATGATACAATAAAAACATTAACAATATTTTCTGTTATACTTTTGCCTTTGACTTTTATTACTGGTTTTTATGGTATGAATGGAATAAATTTGAATAATTTTTTTACTGTACCATCAGGTTTAAGTTTGGTTTTGATAACGATGGGAATAATAATTGCAGTATTGATTATATTCTTTAGGAAAAAGCAATGGATATCTCAGAAAGACTATTATGATATAGAGAAAGACATAAAAAATATAAAAAACCAAAATAAATACTAATAAGTATATGCATATACATTATAGATTCTTATCTATCTAAATAAAATAAATACAAAATTCTATTTAGAAATAGCTTATACCAATATTTACTATATCTAAGTCCATACAATGAAATATTTGTTTATATTTCTCTTTACATTATTATTTGTTTATATTTCTCTTTACATTATTTTTTCATTACTATGTATTCTTTTTTAGTATAACATATTAGATAAAGACAATGAAATATGAATAGATTTAAACTATTATAAATACAATGTCAGTATATCGTATGTATCAATAGTTTTCTCTTATTAAATAAATTATAATTGATGATCATCATATTTCAATAAATTAAAACTGTAGACAATTTAGAGGATTTTTATGAAAAGACTTCAACAATTCTTAAATAAAAAACAACGGAAAATTGATTTAATAGTGATAGTTATGTGTAATCAATATTTTATTTTTACTTTATTTTTTTTCTTATTTTTCTTTATCTTTAGTATATTTCATTTTACTAGTGTGTTATCGATAGATGACGAGTTTTTTAGTATAGTTCCTGAAGATTATTATGATCCTCGAGATTATGGAGAAGAATCAATAGTTACTAACCAATTACAAGAAAATAACACTTCTGATGAAAATACTTTACCAATAACAAATACTTATCCTTTCAATATTGCAATAACAGCAGATTGGGGCTGCGAAAAAGATACAAAAAAAACAGCAGAAAATATTCAGAATAAGAATCCCGAACTTGTTATTGGAGCAGGAGATCTAAGTTATGATGAATCAGCAGATTGTTGGTTTGAAATAATACAGCCATTTAAATCAAAGATGAAGATAGCCATGGGAGACCATGAATATATTGATACTAGTGGTGGTGCAACAGGTATAATTAACCAATATCTAAAACCTTTGAATCTAGAAAAAACA
>DASVFI010000011.1:0-10274 GCA_036380115.1 Nitrososphaeraceae archaeon
TCTTATGTTTTTATTTTATACAATTTCTCTTTAAAAATAGGACATATATTACTCTAGCGATATTTTAATAAGTTAAAAAATAACATTTAAAGTAGACTAGAAGATAAATACTTCTTTTTTATTCATCTAAAATAATGAATAATACCATAAAACAGGAAACATGTTATTATGCAACTTATGCCAAAATAAAAGGAAATCCAACTGAGAAAGAATGTCCTAATCCTGCTACAAGACATATTGAAAATAAGACTACATCTCAAGAATTTCCAGTATGTGAAGAACATTATCAAAAAGTATCAAAGAGGTTAGAATCATAATTACACAGACTTAAAGATAAATAAAGATAAGTTAGATTATTACACTTTATTTAGATTAGTCATATATGAAAATCTCAAGTCATCTCCTCGTCATAGACTGGATCTATAACACAATCATATTGTTCAGGTTATAGCTTTAAGACACATATAAGTAGACAACTTTAGGTAATTAAATTGAATTTATACTTTTTCTTTAATTATTATTGTTTATTATAAAGAAATTTTAATAATTACAAGTCTATTTTTAAGACAATTATTATATTGCAGAAAATAGGTATTTTTATAATGTACTAAGTATTCTCTAAAATATTAGTGAAATCTGACAATTTACAATAATAAATTAATAATATTTTCTACATAATTTAAAATTAGAAATAATTTATATTCATCTTTTGTTAGACTTTCTTTTTGGAAGTTATAAATAAAATATTTATCGTTACTTATTATGATACGAAAAGATGATGATTCTATAACAATATTGGTTAGAAAGTACTAAATAGAATCACATGAAAACTTTGGATATATTTCATGATTATTATGGAGAAAAGCCTTGCTCACCCATCTTGGCAAATTTAAATATTAAAAACTTTTTTATTGTGCTACAAAATCAGCTTGAAAATTGTTGAAAATATCTCATAATCTGATTATTGAGTCATATTTTGTTTATTCTTTTGTCTATTAATGGCTTCAAAGAACAAGACGTTTATCATATATTAGAGGGAGAAATGTTACCCACTTTAAATATTAGAAATACAATTAAGGATCTGATAGATCTCATAATTAATAACATAATTATATAATAGACGATTAACTTTCATTTCAATCTTATTAGAACATAGCAGAAGAGTCTTTAAATTAAAAAGATATTTGTGTTCTATCCATCAATTATCATATTAACTTATCTCTTAAAGAATAATTTTTGTTTGGGAATTCAACACTCATATTGGCTAAAATAGAATTTTACTGCACATATAATTGAATTGGTTAATTTTAAAGATAGTAATTTTAATAGCTTTAGCAGTTATTATTGGATTATTTAAAAATTACTACTTCATCATTGGTTCTGTAATTACCGTTACATTATTTTTAATTCTAAAAAAAATCAAGTATGCATTAGTATTAATTCTAGTATTTGGATTTTCAATTTTAACAAGTACATTAGTTTCAGAAATTACAAAAATACAATTACTGCCTTTTGCTCCTGTAGAAGAAAAAGAAGGAATTTACCCGATTTATAAAGATAATCCAGATGGAGAACATTATAGATTTAACAATAAAAATCCTAACGATTTAAAACAAATAGATGAAATAAAAAATAAAGAAATATTTTCAGCGAGAAATCCAGATGGAAGCTGGAAAGTGGGCAAGGGAACAACAAGAATTGATGTTTCTACAAAACAGGCAGGCATCTTAACACAGGAGGAAATGATGAAACAAATTGAGGCATGGAATTTTAGTATATTAGAGAAACAAGGTTACTGGCTATATCCAAGCGACTTCAAGAATATAGAATTTACTGTAATATTCAAAATGTTGGAAGCAGAAAAAAAAGATCAAGCTATTTCTGTTGTTTCTCGTTCTATTATACATGATAGTAAAGGAGAAGAAGAAATTAAAAAATATCCAAATGCTTATTGTGGTGGTTCAAGCTATCACAATAATATCTCAATAGATGGCAAATTGCAAATGAAAAAAGAACAATACCATGCAGATTATGTAATAGATAAACCTAATGAAAAAATAAATTTAGGAAACCTTTATAATAAAAAAATTGGGTTTAAAGCAATAGTTTATAATTTTGATAACAATTCCAAAGTAAAACTTGAAAGTTTTGTCGATACAAAAAATGAAGGAAAAGGACCTTATGTCAAAGTACATGAGAAAATTGATGAGGGCAAATGGGGAATTAATTCTGGAAAAGCAAAAATGGATGAATGTGGAGCAATAACTAAAGGCTCGGTTATATCATGGGGATCTCCCAAGATAATTTTAAAGACAAATAACCTTAATTTTGATTTATATGATATAGAAATAAGAGAAATCATTCCTCCCTAAAAGGTAAGAACATTGGGACAAAG
The DNA here is from genome assembly GCA_036380115.1 of Nitrososphaeraceae archaeon. Classification (GTDB taxonomy): domain Archaea; phylum Thermoproteota; class Nitrososphaeria; order Nitrososphaerales; family Nitrososphaeraceae; genus TH1177. The sequence continues at coordinate 2,396 of DASVFI010000011.1, forward strand.
GAGTTAGCCATTTGATGTAGTAAATTTAACCTCTTTTGTATAGGTCTTTTCAAAATTAATTGATCTGTATTCCTTTTGAACTAAAGTTATATCAAAACAGTTGAGCCTATTCCAAACCTGTCTAATATCAAGTCTCTTATTCTGATAATATTATTTGAAAATTGGTTTTAGATTAGGAGTTGATTATCATTAATAATATTTCATCGTCAGTATTATATAATTTTTATATTATGATTGATTAGATAAACTAGTTTAAAATCTTGTTGACTTTCCTTAACTACTTAGCAATATTGATTTAAAAAAAGAGAAATATAATTATATTTAATTTAACCAGTATACTCTAGTTTATTTCTATAGTGACTAATTCTTCTAAAATACTTAATTTTAACTTAACCTATATATCTAATCAACCAATTGCTCTTCTTGATATAACTTTTGAAAAATATAGTAAATCTGTACTCATTATTTTAATTATTCCTCTATTAAAATAAGAATTATTGCATAATAAGAATATTCAAAAGTAGTAGTCTTTATCATACCAGAATTTCTAACTTGACCATCATCATAATTTTTCTCATTGATTTCTATTTGTTTATCTAATACTTCCATTATAGATACATCAAAGATATTTCCAACACTGTATTGTTTTGTAAACTCATTTATTTTATCAAGTAATTCTGGAACCGTTTTTCCATAGAGATAAAACCTTTTATGATATTGTTTCATATCTATTTATAAAAATTATTTATATTATTATTTGCAACGAAAAATATGAACTTTTTATTATATAATTTAATTGTACATTTTCTCCAATTTGAATAGAATCAGTTACTAATAATATAAAAATTGAATTAATTATAAATTATAGTCAGAAACACATTCAAATCTGAATTTGGACTGATCCATTCATCTGTATCAATTACATTATATAGAAATGAGTCTACTTATTATTTCATCTTCATTATAAAGATTTACAGTGATAATTAGAATTTCTGGTTGTAATTGGACTATTAATAAAATTCAAAGTGTAATATCATCCTCATCAAAACATTGAGTTACATTTCCTGTCCCGAGAAAATGGATACCAGTGGTTATGAATACAATATTATTAATATCATTTTTATCTAGAATTTTAGAAATTGATTTCTTTAACAAAAGTTTCACTTGTTATTTATAACTCAACCATTACAACTATCTATTTTAGTGTGTCCGTAAAAGTAGTTAGTAGTTAGACACAGTTACAGGAACAGGAAGACGAGACCTTCCAAATTAATTTTGATAATAGTAGTTATATTTTAACTAATCAAATTATTCTTTTCTAAATAATGTTTTATTATTTTCAATATTATCAGATACAAACTTTTCTAGGCATGTGCATCGAGTAAATATAGATCTAAATTTTATTCAGTTAAATGATCTGTATATACCATCTTTTTCTATTTCATTCCACCTATAAAAGAAAATTAAAAAATAAATCTATCCATATATGTTTACGATGGAATTTTTTTTTCGATTATAGACGTATCATTAACAATGTCTAATGGAGTATTATTTATGTCGGGTGCGTTATCTAATTCTGAAGTTGTAATTAAAGTAGTTGTATTGATTTCTAATGTTTCATTTTTGTCCTGAGCAAAAGTAACTTCAAATTTTATAGATAATATACATATGATGAAAGTTACAAATAATACTATAACAAAATAAATTTGTTTCATAGATTACTTTTGATAATAAACTTTTTAATATTATCTTTTAAAATAACAGCAAATTGAGATAATGGGCAATTGACATAATGACAATCGAAATACTTTTAGAACAAAATTTTGCATGATTTAAATTTATGATGATGAAATATTTTTTGGTAAAAATAATATTTTTTATCAATTTTACTTTCATTTTATAATCTCTTTAACTCTTCCTACTACATCATTATCGAGAATAACCTTAATTCCATATGGATGAGTGGATGAAGAAGTTAAGATTTTCTTTACTATACCTTTGGTCAATTTTCCCGTTTTTTGATTTTCTTTTTCTACTATTTTGACGATAGTTCCGGGTTTTACATCTTTCCTTTTGATCGTCTTCAATATGCTTTCAACTATTATGATATTAATAAATTCTTTATATCTATTGTTAATTATAATAATTTTAAAAGATATAATCTTTTGTGGGATAATATTAATTATTATTTATAATTATATTATAGTATATTATAATGGTTATTGAAAGGCATGATATACTAGCAATACCATTACTTTTGTCAGCTGTATTGCTTTTAGCAGCAACAAAAAATTATTAACTATAAAGACTAGAATGACAAAGAAAAATATTTAGAGAGAAATAATGATCAAGGGAAAAAGTATAAGAAAAAATAGCTCGTCAAAGTGTATTGTGTGATGATCCGCAAACTACAAAAAAGTATGAAGATATATGTAAAGGATATGGAGACTACTTCGAAGATGTTAAAGATGAATGTAAAGATAAGAATGGAAAAACTGATGGTAATAGATGCAAATTCGATCACATATCATGATAGAAAAACAATTTGAATTAGAAGAAGTATGTGATGAGATAAGGATGATTATTATGTAATATTAATAGATATACAAGATGCTACCTAATATAACAATTAGTCTATATAGAACTCTAAAATATCGATCTATTTAACCTATTTTATTATTAATTTTGTGTATGTATATTATTATTCTATAATATTGAATTAAAATCAATTGACTATTCAAGCTAACTAATAAATTGGGTGATATACGTGGGATGTGAATATAAAAGAAAGAAGAAATTTTAGAATACTGAAAAAGTTATTGATACATTAGGAAGAAGAATTAGATTATTATATATTATGATTTATTCGCTTCTTGTTATAATATATAGTTATTACTCTTTATATAGCAAAATTGAAATCCTCGTTAGACCTATTAGATAATATGCAAATAGAAAAAACCGCTTCCTGTTTTGAATGGTATTATGATCCAAAGGAATTAAAGTCAACATCTTCTACCCATCATCCTAAAAATTATTATACTTTACGATATTTCTTTAATACTAGTGAGACCTTTTTCCATCTCTTTATGCATACAATTGTTTATGATAAAATAACAAACGAGAATGTAGAAAAACAAGGTATATTATTAAGAAGTTGGAATCCTATAACCAAAAGAGGAGAACGTTATATCTTTCGAAAAGGAGAAGAAGGAGATGGTGACTTGAACTTAAAGAAAGTTTACTTGCCAAATACTAAAACAATTTTCGAATTTTATACTCTCGAAGAGATTAATGAAGAAAGTTACAAGTTAGCAGAAGAGATAATTAAACAATTTCCACATAAAGATATTGAATTAAAATTTACCAATGACTCATTTTAATAAAACTATATTATAAAACTATAATTGTTTGAAAATTAGTTAAATAACATATTTTTGAGCAATTACGAATAAGTGTATTATTATACAAAAAAGATTGATAAAGTAAAATTTAATTCATCATAAAAGTATAACATAGTACAAATCTAGAGAATGAGTATTATTATTATTATGTATAAATTTTTATCAGATAGCATATAGATCGAATTCAAAATAATCTTTAAATTTTAATTATTAGAGATTACTAAAATTTATTTTCTATTGTATTCTAAAACATTCACTAATTAAAGTAATTTTAAATGTTACTTTACAGTATTAGAGTTTCAAATATAACAAGCACTCATAAATAGATACAAATCAATAACCATAGGACTTTTCTTGATATTGCTCATGATACTACAGTGACATGTATTATTTCATATTCCATATGGGACTAGTTTTTCTCATAACGGATAACCACTGTCCCATGTCAAGTGACTGGATAACTTTTTGCCATAAAATTTCTATAATTTAATTTCACCTCGATGATCTAATTCTTAGGTCATTACATGTAAAAGAACATCTCTTACCATGGCTTTTCTTCTTATAATTATTATTATATAAACTGCTTTTTCGGGTCTCTATCCTTTAGATTCACAAAATAATTATTAACTTTTAAATCAACTTTATTATTATATCTATCTAGTCCTAAAAACCGATATATATGATGATTCTCATTTATATGTAAAATAAAATAGGTTTTTAGGATTGAATATAAAATGAAAAATAGAAGTAGAACAGAAATAGTAAGTGATATACTTAATTCAGCAAATGGTGGAGCAACCAAGTCAAAAATCATGTACAAAGCTTTTTTAAGCTATGGACAATTAAAAGAATATCTTTCTGTTTTAATTGAAAATAACTTAATAGAATATTTAGACGGTACCCAAATATATAAGACTACAGAAAAAGGATTATATTTTCTTAAGAAGTGTGAGGAACTGCAAGAATTATTACCAACTACAATAAAGGAATAACTAACATTAAAAATTTTTTGATTTAATAGCCATTTTGAAGTCAATAGAATAATTTTTGTTTTTTTTATCATTATACTCACAAATATAATACAAGTTAAAGTTTGAGATTATTAATATCAAAATTTAAAATGTATGTAGTATTAAAAAATATCACAGTAATAGCGCAAGATAATGTATTAAATACTCCAAATATTAAACTTTCTCATAAATACAATAATCCACTACGATGTAAAAATGCTTTGATAGATGTAGATGATAAATAGGAGGTCTTTCTTATGCTTGTATTGTTGCAACAGTAGATTGTGATGGTCATTTTTGAATAAGGAACTGTTAAATGCAAGTCTAGCAAATATTGATTATAGATATTGTATAAAAACAGAACATAGTATAGAAAATGAATAAAATTTTTAATATAAATGAGAGTTTTCGGCGCCTAAAAACTTAATCAGATCCTCATATAAAAAATATTATATATTAAATAGATATAATTTAACCATGGAACGAAAATATAATTTAACTAAATTTATGATAATTGTTTTTCCTGTCGCCATAATGTTGGTAAACGTTATATTTTCAAAAGTATCAGCAATTTTTCATAAAGATAATTGTGGACCAATGGAAATAATAATAACACGAGATAATACTGGAAGCATTGGAAGTTTATATTGTAATAATAATATAGCAGTATCCTTTTTATGATATCCAAAGAAAAAAAGGAATATATTTACATTCTCGCTATCGCAACTACATTAATAGTAGGACCATTACAAATTAGTGATCCTTCATATGCTTTTGTTGATAGATATACTATTGTACAAACAACAGCAACTACTCATGGATTGTCTGAGGAGAAAAACTCCAATATAAGAGATCTCAGAATAGCCTTACTAACTGATGGCTTATTTAGTGATGCAGGTTGGGGTGCCTTTGCTTATAATGCAGCACAATCATTAGAAAAAAAATATGGTTATGACATGGACTTTAAAGAAAATGTAGATATTCCAGATATAGAGATTACATTAAGAGAATATGCTAATGCGGGTTATGATTTGATTATAGCCCACGGTTTTGAATGGGGAACGCCTGCTATAAAAGTTGGAAACGATTATTCTAATACAAAATTTGTAATTTTTACAGGACTTGTTAATTCTTCTAATGTTGCCTCAATTTTTCCAATGCAACAAGAAGGAACATATCTATTAGGTGCACTTGCAGCAATGATGTCTAAAACAAATGTTATTGGATTTGTAGGAGGAGAAAAATACCCCAACCTAATTAATATTTATGAAGGTTACAAGCAAGGAGCTCGTGATATAAATTCCAATATAACAATATTAGCAACATATTTAGATGATTGGGATAATCCATCAAAAGGAAAAGAAGCTGCTCTATCTCAACTTAATGATGGCGCCGACTTTTTGTTACATGTAGCAGATACATCTGGACATGGTGTTATAGAAGCAGCCAATGAAAAAAAGGTATTTGCATTTGGTGCTATTTCTGATCAACATAAACTAGCTCCTAATACTGTACTTACCTCCTTTGTATTGGATGTAGAAAAGGCATTTGATCAAGCTATTAAAATGATTCAAAAAGGTAATTTTAGTGGACAAATATTCAAACCAGGATTAGAAGCATATAAAGGAGCACCTGGTGATGGAATAGTCTTTATAGCACCATTTCATGGATTGGAAAATAATGTGTCAAAAGATGTTAAAGCTAAACTTAATCAGCTTAAAGAAGATATAATTAATGAAAAGATTATTGTACCAGAAAGATATGATAATATCTCTATTTCTAATTAATCCATATATAAAAATTTTAATATATTGTATGCATATTCTTTGTAGGTAGTAAAAGGAAACGAAGAAGAAATGATAAATTCTGGTGGTGATTTCTTCTCTAAAAAGAGAAAAGAAATAGGAATTATTTCGGTATTTTTAATTATAATCTCTTCATTCGGGTTATTCTTTTATCAACAAAATATTACCGAACAAAATGTTAAAAATAGCATCTTTACTCAATACAAAGACCGCCAAATAGAATCTACACGAGCTATTGCAGAACATATTAGTTCAGATCTTAAATTACTTAGATCAATACTTCAAGGAATTGCTGATTCTACTTATTTACAACAAGGCGTATTATATGGAGATAAAATTGATAAGTTGATGCAAGAAAAATTTCCAGAAGTTAATAATGTCACTAAAGTGGACGGCCTTTTTATTGCTGATGAAAACAATATAGTAACAACTCATATAGTATCAAAAGGACAAAGAAGTTTCGTTAATATAGATATTTCACTTAGAAAGTATATACAAGACACAAAAAATACGCTAAGACCAGTATTTTCAGATGGATTTAAGGGGATTGATAATATAGATAGAATTGCATTAACTGTTCCAATAGTAAATAGTGAAACTGGAAAATATATTGGAATAGTTGGTGCAGAAATACCTACTGAATCATTTTTTGCACATTATGGAAATATTAATAATATTGATTCAAAATTTTTTGTTGCCTATGATAGTATATTTAATTATATTGCTACCCCTAGAACACAATTCTTAGGAGAGAGTTTTTTTAGTAATGAGGTCCAAACATTTTTCAATTTCAATAATATTCAAATTGATTATTATCGCAAAGTCTTTTCTGGTGAATCATTAGGAGAATATGCAGTATATGATTTTGGAAGTGGTGAGAGACTAAATACAGGTTCTCCACTTTTATTACAAGAAAAACCTACGTATTTCATATTCATTATAACACCTACTGCTACAATATATTCTGAGATTAATAATGTATTATTTGGAGAGAAGCTAGCAATGTTCTCATTAATTGTTGGCATCATTGCTGCAATAACTACTCTGATAATATTTCTAATAAAATGGAATGTTGTACTTAATAATGAAGTAAAGAAAAGAACAAAAGAACTACAAGAATCAAATAGAGAAATTGCATTAGCAAATGAAGAACTAAAAGTTCATGATAAAATGCAAAAAGAATTTATCAATGTAGCAGCTCATGAACTTAGAACTCCCATTATGCCTATCCTAGGCCTTAGCGAATTGCTTTACAATAAAGTTGTAAAAGGAAATAATTTAAAACAAGAAACACTTAATGAATATCTTCAAATCATAGTGAGAAATTCTTATAGATTACATAAACTTGTTGAAGATATACTAGATGTTACAAAGATTGAAAGTCGAATCTTTAAACTAAATACAGAATTAGTTGAATTAAATGAGGTTATAGCAAATGTTGTAATCGATTTTGAGAATCTTGTAAAGAATAAAAAATATGATGATGGCAAGAATAAAAATAATGCTAAAATAATATATGAATCTAATAGAAATAATAAGATATTTGTTAATGCAGATAGAACTAGATTAACACAAGTTATTTCCAATCTCCTTGATAATGCTCTTAAATTTACTCAAGGAGGATTTATAATAATTACAACTAGAATAACACGCAAACAAAAAG
>DASVFI010000012.1:0-7454 GCA_036380115.1 Nitrososphaeraceae archaeon
ATTTTTGTAATGCGGGAGGTGGGATTTGAACCCACGAATCCCTGAGGAACAGGGTTATAGGAAAATCAAGTCCTAGCCGACCAATCTCTTTTTATTAACTTTCTTTCTAAGCATCGCACCACCCTCCTTCTTCTACGTATAGATAGATTAAGGGCAGACCTGCGCCGTTGGCCAGGCTTGGCAACCCCCGCACTTACTAGAAATACATTTTATAATAGCCAAATTTATCTATTCTTAAATTAATGGACTGATATTCAAAGTGGAAGAAAAAGAACATAATAAACGGTTATTTGGAACTAATGGTGTTAGAGGAATATATGGAAAAGAGTTAACTTTTTCGCTAGTAATAGACTTGACATACGCCTTAGCAACATATTACAAGAAGGGGCCTATTGTTGTGGGATATGATGGAAGAAATTCAAGTCCTCTCATATCAAATATTGTATCAGCTGTATTAAATTCTGGCGGCTTAGATGTAATCATGGCTGGTCAACTACCAACTCCTTGTTTACAATTTGCTGCTAAAAATAAAAAATGCAAAGGGGGAATAATGATTACAGCTTCTCACAATCCTCCCGAATACAATGGAATTAAACCATCTGCTAATGATGGAGTGGAGATTTCAAGAGAAGAAGAACTAAAGGTTGAAGAGATTTATTATAGTAAGAAATTTGCAAAAATAGACGGAACAAATAAGACTGTTTCAGATGAAAATATTATGAATGATTACATTGACAGAGTCTTGGCTCTAATAGATGTTGAAAAAATAAAGTCTAGATCTTTTAAAGTAGTAATGGACTTAGGAAACGGTGTTCAGTCTTTAGTTGCACCATATTTGTTAAAACAATTAGGTTGTCAGGTTTTTACAATAAATAGCAACATTGATGGAGATTTTCCTGGTAGAGGCCCTGAACCAACTGTAGACAATTTAACCATATTATCAACCATGGTGAAAGACTTGAATGCGGATTTTGGCGTTGCTTACGATGGAGATGGAGATAGAAGTATATTCTGCGATGAAAAAGGCATTATTCATCCTGGCGACAAAACTGCGGCTGCTCTTGTAAAGTATTTAATTCATGGTAAAGACAAAGGGGCAGAGATTGTATGTCCTATTAATACTACTTTGAATGTTCAATTTGTTGCTAACGAAGGAAATTCAAACGTAATCTATACAAAAGTAGGAAGTGTAGAAGTCTCTCGAGAGATGATAAAAAGAAACTCCCTTATTGGTTTAGAAGAAAATGGAGGATTCATGTATGGAAAACTAAACCAAGTTAGAGATGGAGCAATGACTACAGGACTTGTATTAGATATGCTTACAAATTTTACTTCTCCGGGTAAAACAACTAATTCATTTTCTGACATCATTGCATCACTAAAACAAATAGCTCAATTCAAAACCAAATTTAAATGTCCTTCAAGGGAGATAGCTAATAAGATAGTTACCAAGTGTTCAGAGCATGGATCACCAAAAAAGATCGAGAATTTAGATGGAGCTAAAATGTGGATTGACGATGAATCATGGATAATGATCAGGCCAAGTGGAACTGAACCATTGATAAGAATGTATGGAGAATCAATTTCAAAAACACTGTTGGATTCGAAAGTGAGAGAATATACAAGAATAATTGAAAATATTTTATCATAAATATCAATATAACATCAAATATCAAAAATAAAAAAAAGAAGAATAGAGAATAGAATGAAGTCATCAAAGAAGATTCACGATATCAAAAAAACATTAATCGAAATAACGGTCATCGGAAAGGATAGAAAAGGAGTAGTTGCAGAAATTACAAACTTTATCTTTCAGAATCATGGAAATATTGAAAAAATAAATCAAAATGTAATAAAGGGTCTTTTTGGTATGCAACTTGAAGCTTCATTTAATAATATAATAAAGGAAAAATTAGATGTGGGACTTCAAGCACTTGCCAAGAACTTAAAGATGGAAATCAAAGTTCATTATCAAGAGTCAAACAGATTAACAAATATTGCAATTCTTGTAAGTAATGAAGACCATTGTTTACTAAGAATACTTGAATCTTATAATAAAAAGGAACTTAAAACAAAAATCCAAATTATAATTGGAAATTCAAATATCTTAACACCAATAGCTGAAAAATATAACATTCCATTCTATTTGATAGATCATAAAGATCAGGCAGAAGCGGAAAGACAAATTCTGAAATTGTTTGAAGAATATAATATAGACATGGTTATTCTTGCTAGATATATGAGGATTCTTACTCCAAATTTTGTTTGGAGATATCCCAATAAAATAATAAATATCCACCCATCGTTATTACCGGCTTTCCCCGGTGCATATGCTTATGTTCAAGCATACGAAAGAGGAGCAAAAATTGTAGGGTGTACTGCTCATTATGTAACTGAAGACTTGGATCAAGGTCCAATTATTTGTCAAAAATCTTTTAATGTTTTAGAAAGCGACAATATAGACTCAATTAAAAATAAAGGAAGAAAACTAGAAAGTTCAACATTGCTTGAAGCCATGAAGTTAGCTTTGGAAGGAAAACTTGAAGTCTATTGGGGAAAGGTTCATGTTAAAAATATCAAAGCTAAAAAGTAAATAAATACATAAAAAGAAGAAGATAAGAGAAGTAATTATTCATTCTATTTTTAAAGAGAAATTTACATACAACAAAAAACATCAGAACAAAGATAAAGGCTAACCATAGAAAGAATATAGATATTGTTAGAACATGAATAACGTTTACCGATTAACTAACCTAGACATCGAAAAATGGAAAAAAAAATCAGAACAAGTAATAGTTCCTATAGGTTCCTTAGAACAACATGGTGATCATCTTCCAGTATCAACAGACTCGATCATAATAGAACATTTAGCAAAAAAGGTCTCAGAAAAACTTCAAAGTTTATATCTTCCCACAATAACTTTTGGCATTTCCTTTGAACATGAACCTTTATTCAATATTTCATTATCCCATCAAACTTATTCCAATTTTATTAGTGAAATTTGTTTATCACTTATAAATTATGGAATGAAAAATATAATTATATTAAATGGCCACCATGGAAATATGGGATCTTTGTATTATATCTCTCAGAACGTTTCTGATAAAATTCCTTCTGATGCAAAAATAAATTTTATAAATTACTGGAGTTTAATGGAGAATTTTGATCATGCTGGCGAGATTGAAACTTCTCTTGTATTAGCAATCAATACAAAGTTGGTAAAAATGAAAATGGCAAGAGCAAATACAAAAGAGATTACAGGTTCTAGAATAGCATATACTAGTCTTACGAGTAATCCTGGATCTTTTCCTAAAATAACAGGAAATGGAGTATGGGGTGATCCCACAAAAGCATCGATAATAAAAGGACGATCATTATTGGAAAATCTAACTCAGAAGATTATAGAAATTATAAAAGAATTTAAAAAATTTAATTAACACAATGGGAGCTCATTTTTCTAGGTAGTTTTTTTTAGAAAGAATACTCATTTTAATAAAAATAATGACTTGGAATGAAATTTTAATATATAACTAGTATTCATTTGATAGTAAAAGGTAGATTTAGTATTGTCAGTTGATATGGCTGTAAAGGTTTTGGACGAGAGTTTTGGAAAAATTGTGTTGATAAAATTAAAAGGTGGAAAAGTTATTAGAGGAATTCTTCATGGTTTTGATCAACACATGAACTTGTTACTTGATGATTCAGTAGAAATAGTAGAAGGCAAATCTTCAGATTTAGGAACTATTGTAGTAAGAGGAGATAATGTAGTTATAATATCTCCTCCTCCTCCAATGTAAAAGTAAAAAGGAGAACGATAAAGAAAAGGAGGTTGATATGATAAAATGACAAAAGGAACAACTTCAATGGGTAAATACACTAGGAAGAAGGTGCATATAAGATGTCGAAGATGTGGCCATAATTCATTTCATAAGCGTGGAAAAGAATGTTCCAAATGTGGGTATCCCGATCCAAAAATGAGGAAGTACAATTGGATTAAAAGACAAGTGATGTAAAAGTAAAATGAATAAATAACTAAAATTTTTGAAGTTTAAATAATAATTTCTTGCTTAAAAATATAAATTCTATTCTTATAGATATTTTAATTAAAAATATTAATTTATTAGAATGATTTTATAATTAAAATGGTGTTTGATTTTGACTCTTTTTTATTGATAGCAGCGGGTCTTTCTATAATTGGAGGAATTGTTTTTGGATTATACTATAATCATGTTATTTCTTTAATTTCCAAACGAAAGAAAGATAGAAATCAATCACAAAATTCCAAGTTTAAAGAAGAAGAGAGAGTAGGAAAGGAGCAAAAGATTAATTCAAATTTGATAAAAAATAATTTACCTTTATTAGAAGACGAGATAAAGATATATCAATTTGAGAAAGATCTTGTTTCTCATGCCATACACGATATCCTGGCTGCCTCAAAAAATAAATCAATTGATACATTTGAAAAAGATCGCCTTTTACTAAGGTATAACAATCAGGTAAAACAATTAAATGAAAAAATGGAAAAAATTCAATCTGAGATTGACGTTACCAAGTTAATAGATTTAAGGAATGATTTAGTGTCTCTATTAGATAATAAAATTTCAGCCATTGATGAAAAGATAAAAGAAATTAAATTTAAAATAGGAACTAATTATAAGATTCTTGAAATAAAAAATCAAAATAAACAAAATAACAATACTAATAATAATAATAATAATGTAAATCATACCAATCCTTCACTTGGTATTGAAGAAACTATTGATGTAAACCTTAATGCAAGAAAAGTAATAAACTATAAAAATACTGATACTAACAAAAAAAAAGATAGGGTTATTGATGCTGAAAGAAAAAAAATTGGGGATTTAAAAGACCAAGTATTAGTAGCATTAAACAGACTCGATAGAAGTGAAGATATAAAACAAGAAATAGAAAATGAAGTTGCGACAACAATAAATGATAGCGAAAATAGAAAAGATTTAACAAAAGAAGAAAGCAAAAATTTCCCACAAAACACATATGAATTTAATGATAAAGATCATTTACATATAGAAAATAAAAACACTCTAAATACAGCAATCAAAAATAATGTGACTGCTCCACCTGCCATATTTAGTTTTTTGCAAGGAATTCAATCTAAAAATGATATTATAACTACTAAAGCAATATCAAATCCTTCCTACGAGAGGGAGACTACTTCTACAAAAAGTATAATAAAAAATGATGAAAGTCAAAATAAAATAAAAGAAGAAAACTCATTTATAAATGTACACCAAATTAAAAATAATAAATATAACAATAACAAAAGTAACCCATTATCAAACATATTAAATCATACTGAATTAAAATTTGACCCTTATATGAAAATTAAAGAAGAAGAAGAAAAAGATATAGTTGAAATCCAAATCAGAGATAAACAAGACCGAAAAAATGACAGTCATAGTCGATTTAAATTTCCATTAAGCTTTATTTTTTCTAAAAGCAATAAAGAAAAGACGACAAATGAAAGTAAAATGTATGATACTGATTCAAAAAGAAGAGATTCACTTAGTAATATTCTTAATAAAGATAATTGAAATTAAAATGTTATACTTTATAATAATAATAAGATATAGCAATATTGGATTAGATTATTACGCTATTTTCAGATACTCACTCTTGCAACTACAATAATTGAACATAATATAATACAATCAATAAAACGTATATATCTCTATTAATTTGCGAATCATGATAATGCAAAACAACAGTAATAGAGAACATCTCATTCCAATGATCAAAAATATCATAGAGAACTATTTTCTAAAACTTTCCAGCCAAGTAAATAGTGAAAAAAAAAAGAATATAATTATAGGACTAGGAAGTGGTAGTACTGTTGCTGAATTAATAAAAAGAATTTCTCAAATTCCTAACAAAGAGAATTTTAAATTTATTCCCACCTCAATCCAAATAAAAATAATTGGTGAAATGTCTGGTTTAGAATTTACTGATGAGAGTAAAATAAATGATATTGACTTGGTAATAGATGGAGCAGATCAGATCGATGCAAATTTAAATATGATCAAAGGAGGAGGAGGAGCATTATTGAAAGAAAAAATTATAATGTATGCAGCAAAGGAAAAGATTATCTTAGCAGATTCAAATAAGTTTGTTCCTAAATTCACTATACCTATTCCTATCGAAGTACATCCATTTGCTAGATTTACCATAATAAAAAAGTTGCAAGATATTAAAAGTATTGATAAGATTATTGATGATCCAAAATTTGATAATATAAATGACATTAATGAACTGAATACCTTAATAAAACCTATAATTAGGACTGTTGGAAAAGGCTATCCATTTATAACAGAAAATGGTAATATAATAATTGATACAGAATTTTCTAATATTGTGAATATAGAAAAAGCAGAACAAGCTATAAAAAATATCCCAGGCGTTTTAGAAGTTGGACTTTTTTCTCGCAAAAATAATACAAAATATTATTCTGTCAACAGAGAAGGTAAATTTTCGATTCAATCAACATAAAAAAAAGACTGAAAAGTCAAAAATTGCAAGTGTATCTAATTTTAGTTAATGCTTGAATTTTGGAAGAAATTTTCCATATCCATAAAAAGTCTCGTCGACTATAAAATTCTCCATTACTACATTTCCTCTCACAATAGTAGCAATAGGCCAACCTGAAAGATTCCACCCATCATAAATAGTATAATCCGAATAAGACTGTAATAGTTCAGGAGTAACCTTCTTTGTAAGATCAAGGTCCACAATAACCAAATCTGCATCCGATTCTTTCTGGATTGTACCTTTCGTAGGATAAAGCCCAAATATTCTGGATGTATTATAACTAGTTACCTCTGTAACTCTTTCCAAGTTTATCCTTCCTTTATTTACACCCTCACTTAGGAGGATAGGTAACATTGTAGCAATTCCAGGAAAACCCGATAATGTTTCAAGTAAATCGCCTTTTGGATTTAACTTGAGTGATAATTTGTTAGCAACATGATCTGTACCTATTGTATCAATAATACCATTTCTAAGAGCATACCAGACACTTTGCACATCGTGTTTAGAACGCAATGGTGGAACTACTTTGCCTCGTAAATCATTAAACTCGTATGTATGAGTAAGATATTGCGGGCAAGTTTCTATATACAAATTGCATCTTCCCTGTTCTTTTTCATGGATAATAGCATCTATGGCAGCACTCGATCCAATATGAACAAAATAGATATTTGAATTATATTTTCTACCAAGTTCTCCTACCTTTTTTATACTCTTTACTTCTGATTGAGTAGGTCTACATTGCGCCCATAATTTTAGTAAATTTTCTTATATTAATATTTGATTTTCATTATGCTGCCTTTTATGTCCATTTTTTATATTTATTATTCCATTATTATTATTATTATTATCTATTTTTTTCTCACTTTGAAAATCACCATCCTTTTTTATTG
>DASVFI010000013.1:0-37448 GCA_036380115.1 Nitrososphaeraceae archaeon
CTTTTTGGTCCTGAGATAAACAAGGTATGCCTTGATATCTGACTCAATAATTTTCTGCGACTTGTTTTCTCCTGTATCAACAACAACAAGAAGTTCTCTTAGATTCTTGGCACCTAAAAAATCCATGTAATATTTTAGGAAATTTAAATAAGTTTTTCGCGTTATCTGGGTTTTTATCGAATATATAAAATTTGAATAGAGCCTATCATTATTAACAACAAAATCTTCTGCTGATAATGATGATGATGCTGACGCTGATGAAGGCAATAATAATGATGGTGCTTTCTGTTGTTCTCGTTTTTGTTGTTGTTGCATCAACGACTATATATTTTCACTATTATATATGCTAGTTTATATTTCCATTATTAACTAATATAGGAAAGCATAAGATTACTCGTCTTGTAAGAAGAAGTATAAATAATAACAATATGAAAATGTATTCTCCTACACTAAATAAAAATAATGATAATGAAAAAACTATCTATTGGGATCCTGAACATAAAAAACTAAATCCTCATGAACTTGAGGGATTTGATATAATAATACATCTTGCAGGAGAAAACATATTTGGAAGATGGACGGACATAAAAAAACAAAAAATATTCGATAGTCGTGTTGAAACGACTAAACTTTTATCTGAATCTTTAACAAAGCTGTCAAATCCTCCATCATTATTAATATGTGCATCAGCAATTGGATACTATGGAGGGAACAGACCTAATGAACCATTAACAGAAGATAGCAGCCCAGGAGAGGGATTTCTTCCTGAAGTATGTCAAAAATGGGAAAATGCAACAAAAGATGCTACTGAGACAGGAATAAGAGTAGTTAACACACGTTTTGGTGTAGTATTAACTCCAAAAGGAGGTATTTTACAAAAATTACTTGGACCTTTTAAATCAGGTTTAGGAATAATAATTGGGAATAAATACCAGTACATCAATTGGGTCTCAATAGAAGATGTGGTAAAAAGCATTTTTTATTCAATAACAAATACTTCACTTCGAGGTGCTATTAACATTGTGTCCCCAAATCCTGTTACAAATTTAGAATTCTCAAATACACTCAAAAAAATATTTAATACAAAGTTATCAATAACAATAAATCAAAATATAACCAAACTAATATTTGGCCAAATGTCTGACGAATTGTTATCTACAAATACGTATATCATTCCTAAAAAGTTAAGTTCTACTGGATACAAATTTTTTAATCCAGAATTAGATGATACACTTAGATTCTTACTTGGAAAAATTGAACTAAAATAATATTCAAATAACCAAAGATTGAAGATTTTTAATTAATTATATGGACATATACCTGTTATTATGGGAAAATTATCATCAAAAATATAATTGCTAATGTTATCCCATATATTGCATGACCTAATAGACTTATGATAATTGGGCCTTTTCCTAACGGATGATTCAATGGATTTATCCCCGTAATTGGTTTATGAATTGGCACAAGAGTAATAATCCAAAGAAAAAATCCATATAATAATCCTAGTATCAACACTGGAATTTCATATAAAGATGGAATTAAAACTAAAGCTAGCAGTAATCCAATTCCACCAAGACCCCCGTTTAAAAAATGTAGCAAAAAGATTCCCCAAAAATAATTCTTATTATCAGGAAGGCTAAAAATTTTACATGTCAAAACCTGATTTTCATGCCATTCTAAAATGCCTGTTAAGTTCCATCGTTTCCAAAATGGAATTTCAATAGTTGTCATAAACCCTGTAGATAGTAAACCTGCTAGAAAGCTTAACAAAATTGAAAAGAGATCAATTTGCAAATAACTTGTACACATCCATAGATTTTATTAGTGAATAGTTCAATACATATCCATAACCAGAAATTATGATTATTATCAATTTGAATGACAGTTTCATCTATACCATAAAATCAGAGACTCGTTTCCTTTTATAAATCTGATATTGTGCAAATAATAATACAATAATTAAGGAATTATAATTTTTATTAATTTCTAAAAGATATTTTATTGTTTTATTGACTATGTATTAATGAAAGTAGTAATATAGCATAGATACGAAAGAGTAATAAGAACAATATGTTCATAATAATTTAATGAAAAAAACATCAAGAAAGAATATCACAACAAGATCTGTTATGATTGTCTCTATGATGATGGTAACGAGTGGATTAATGTTATTTTCTTTTAATCTGAATGTAATAATGGGAATTCCTGCTAATGTGGCAGAAGGAGATTATTTGTTTGGAAGAACCATAGGTATTGCAGAAGATGAAAATGGAAAACCATTATGGATTATATCTGGCACATGGAAATCCAATTTATCAAATCAAACTCAAGCTGAAAATAATTCAACTGTTTTCGATGCTTCTTTTGAAATGATTAAAACTGATGGAACCTCAAAACATACTCATACTCTTACTAATTTTGTTTTAGATGATATTGCAAA
This sequence comes from Nitrososphaeraceae archaeon, assembly GCA_036380115.1. Taxonomy (GTDB): domain Archaea; phylum Thermoproteota; class Nitrososphaeria; order Nitrososphaerales; family Nitrososphaeraceae; genus TH1177. Next base: position 2,444 of record DASVFI010000013.1, read on the forward strand.
TCAAAATAACGTTACCGTATATAATGGCACAGGGACGATTAGTATGCCTGATGCACCTATCAGCGAAGTTCCTGTAAGCATTAAAGTAATGAATAATCAGAATCTTGGTGCAATAGACATCGATCCAAATAAGGTAGATAATCACTTTGGTACTAAACCAATATATGGTATTCCTTTAGAAGGGAGTCAACAACATAAAAATAAATCTTAATTGATCTAGCAAAGAATTCTTTTATTTTTCTTTTTTATCCAAACTATTATAACACTTTTCTAAGAATAGTTAATATATCATTTATTTTGTAAACAAAGTATGAATTTTAAAAATACTGTTTTTTTTAGTGGTATGGCTGTTTTAGTATCATTTTTGATTTTGAATAGTGTGATATACCCTTCTTCATTTGCAGCAACGGAATATGAACACAAAACAAAATGGGGAACAAAAGGTGTTGCCATTGGCCAATTTAATCAAGTAGGTGGTATTACTGCTGACTCTGAAAATAATATTTATGTTGCTGATTTCACAGGTCGCTCAAATATGATTCAGAAATTTTCAGGAAATGGATCCTTTATGCTTGGTTTTGGTGTATTTGGTAATGGCCCACAATTTTTTACTAATCCTTCGGGTTTAGCTGCTGACTCTGAAAATAATATTTATGTTGCTGATTTTGGAAATCCTACTTATGCTATTAAAAAATTTAGCAAGGATGGAAACTTTATAAATACATTTGGTTCCTTTGGTCTTGGAGATGGAGAATTTATTACCCCGGGTGGATTAGGTGTAGATAAAGAAAATAATATTTATGCTACAGATTTTGGAGAAAATAATAATGTACAAAAATTTGACCAAAACGGTAATTTTATAATGAAATTTGGTACTTATGGAAGTGGTGACGGACAATTCTTGAATCCAACCGATGTGACCATAGATTCACTTGGAAATATATATGTAGTTGATTCTTTTAACGACCGTGTACAAAAATTTGACCAAAACGGTAATTTTATAATGAAATTTGGTACTCCAGGAACTGGCAATGGAGAATTTGATAATCCCTTTGAATTAGCAATTGATTCTTCTGATAATATTTTCGTAGTTGATAATAATAACAATCGTATACAAGTATTCAATAAAGATGGTGGATATATTACTCAATTTGGCAATCAAGGTTCAGCTGCTGACAGGCTTGAAAGTCCGATTGGTATTACAATTGATAAATCCGATAATGTATACGTAGCAGATGGAAATGATGCTGATGTACATGTATACAGTCCAGTAAAATAATATTTTTAATTTGTATTTCTTAGAAATAGAATTAAAAATGATGTATTGTAAAATTAGATCAAAATCAGTATACCATCATATTTCTCTTTTATTGATTTTACTATTTATTATTAAATTTTATAATTATTTATTATTCTTTGAAATTTAACACTACAAGCACAAGACCTACCGGGTTACGAGGAATTTTAATTCTATTTTGTTACATAATAGTTATAAGTATCGAATAAAATTTTATTAATTTGAATTACCAAAATTAATTATAGTTAGTATAAGAATCTGATGAGGACTAGTACTAAAATACCTCAGATTCAATTGATGAATATTTTCTAATAAAATTACATATTTTTATTTATTTTCTGAACTTATTGTAGATTTTATTTCTTTATTGACTTTCAATCGTTATGATATTCTAATTTAGTATTGTATTCATCATTTCGCTATTCTTGCTGAGTATAAACCTGTTGATGAATTAATAGTTATACAAAAACCCAAATTAAAATTAAATAGCCAACTTGTACATTTGATATTAGTTTCAATAAATTATATCAAAATAGAATATAAAAAAGGATTGTTATATACTTGTCAATTGTGTTTTATTAGTAAAAGCCATTACCTCCTAATGAATGATTGTAAATATAGGTATATAGATAAAAGGCTACGACGGTGTGGAATTTGTCTTTGTTTGTCTTTTAATCGGTATTAAGTCAAAGCACAGAATAGTTAGAGTAATGAAAAAAAATTTTCTAATTATCATTTATGATAATAGAGATATTTTAATTGTCATAGCCTGAACTTGATTTATTGGGTTTATAGATACAAGCCCAGACTATGACTTATGCAAGTTTTCCTACGATGTAGATATGTTTTCAATACCTATAGACTATACTATTTATTACTTTAGATACTATTCGTCGAGTGGTTTAAATAATATTATTGCTAGAGTAATCGATTAATTATAATTAATTATTAATTATTATCATAGCCTTATCAATTGTATTAGAAGGATATGTGACTACAAGCAATTTATAGTCTGGCTATGACCTAGTAAGACGAAATTCTATTCTGTCTGGAGTTCTTTGGTACTTAACATCCTATACTAAATTATTTAAAACTTTAAGAACAAAGTTAATCAAGCAACCACTCAATGGATTAATTAAAAAAATAGATCAATTTGTAAATCTTATTTATTAATTTATTTTAACTATATTGTCTAAGATCTTAATGGGTTCTGTCTGGAGTTCTTTTGACTGAAAAACCAGACTAGAGGACATGTATACATGATAATACATGAGCCTCAATGAACCTCCTTTTGATATCTTTGTTGTTCTTATTTAACTGATTTAAGCATTACATAAGCAAATTTTCAAAAAAGTGAAGAGAACACCTCCTATTTGGCTATTTCATATTCTAACTCTTTTTTATATAAGACTATAACATATAATAAATAGAATGTTAAATGTTAAATCTTGTCAGGATTATGTCAATTGGATATTGACCAATCGTTTACTAATTAACAATCACAATGTTATTGTAATAAATACCAACACTTCGCTTATTGCAGGTGCATTTGGTATTAATTCTACTATTTGGCCGATTAATACCAAAGGAATTATTCTAATTAATTTAGATGATCTACATCAACGACAGTTTACAGAAAAAGAGATTCAATTTATTCTTGCTCACGAAACAGCGCACATCTATAAAAATCATAGTTTAAATACATTGATGTGGAACATAATAGAAAGGCTTTTGATAAGTTTAGAGTATAACTCACCACTAATTGTAGAGACATTCAAAGGATTTTTAGAATTACTAAGTCCTAATAATCTTCCACATAATGCAGAAGATTTAAAAACCAATGAATATGAAGCAGATTTGATTGCATTAAATTATGTAACAGGAGATCTTCGAAATGCAATTTCGTGTCTACAAAAATTGTCTAATGGTGATCCAAATTCACCTTCACATACATGGGAACTTTTTAATTTAAATCTTCCATCAATGACATTAAAGCAGAGAATTGATGTATTGAAAGAACGCTATTATTCCTTTAGAACCATTTAAATTTCTAATTTGACCATTTTATCCATTCAACAATAATTAACATAACGAATCAGATGAGAAGAGGTTAGATAAATTATAATCCCGGTTTCTTGTATTATTTGTTAAGGTCTGCCTGATGTTGAAGTTCGTGTTTAACCTGTAAGATTTTGATATAAAGATGTTTGCATTATTATTTCTTTTGTTTGTTTGATTAAATCATTAGCATCATCTGTTACTGACAAATTTTGGTGGTTGTTGTTGTTGAGCATTTACAAACATATTGCTATTACTAATTGTTGAAACTACAAGTAATATTCCACCAAATATCAATATTGTTATTATAATGTTATTAAAATTTACTTTTCATTATTGTAAACACAATAACAAAATGAAATATAATAATTCGAGATAATTATATTCCTCTATACTAGATATTTATACACAAAAAAATAATAAAGATTGTTATTTTTCATATTATATTGGTTAATAAGTTTTTAGTTATTAAATTAAGATAGTTTTGCCAAGAGTGGCGAAATAATCTATTGTCCTTTCATCTTTGAAAACATTAAAGATTTGTACCACTAATATTTTTCCGTTACCTTTTTATCACCTGTAACTTGTAGACTCAAATCTTTCTTTGTCACTTGTAACTTGTATACTCAAATCTTTCACTCTGGATTTTAGTTCTGCATCAAGGCCAGAAGCAAATTCTTGTGGTGCATCTAGCATATTCGGTATTATTGCTCCTTCAGGATGTCCATTCAATGTTTCAAGTTGGCCACCACTATCTTTGAAAGGAGATTCTCCTTTAAATATTAAAGATAAGCCAGAAGAAGGTTCATTTGTCATTGTCCACTGTTGATTATGCAAATTCAATCTTTCCAATTCTCTTACTTCTGGCATTTTAGAAGTATCAACTTTTGGAATGGGTAATGCTGTGTTCCAATTCACGCCTAATGTTTCTAATGCTTTGGCAAATACTTTTTCATGAGCCAAATCTCTTACAATTAAATAAGATACAGTTGCTCTATATGCTTTATTGTCACTCATCTCATATAATCTACATTTTTGAAGTCTACCTGTTGCCTCTAACATTAAATTATAAAGCATGTTTAAGACTAAATTTCCACTATCATACACATAAGTTGCAGACCATGGATTGCCAGCAGCATCTACTGGTCTACAACTTTGTCCAGCAACTAGAAAATGATGTATGTTTGGGGAATCAAGTGCCACAGAAAGTGGAAGTTCTGTAGGATTTGCTTGTACTGATGATCCTTCTAATAGGACATTTATTGTATTAGCAACCAATTCGACATGACCCATCTCTTCTGCTGCAATTGACCTCAATAGATCTTGATAAGGTTTGGCATCTCCTCTAAAATTCATATTCTGAAACAAATATTGCATCATGGTTCTCATTTCTCCAAATTGTCCTCCAAGTCCTTCTTGTAATGCTTGTGCTGCTTTGGGATTAGGTCCATCACTATTAGTAGGAATAGGATTAGGAAGTTTATTTACTGATAGAAACATGTAATTGTTTGTTTTATAAATTATATAACCATTGTAAGATGAAAATAGTTTTTTTCAGAATTGTAGAATCTTAATAACTCTATCTTTGTAATATATAGACGAGCCTTTGATAACTCATAGATATAATAACAATAATAGCACTAATGTCAAGAGGAAGAAAGTATTGGATGTTTTATCAGAAATAGAAGAAATTGCAAAAAAGAATTCTCTTCCATCTATTGGTCCAATAAAAGGAAAAATCATTGGAGATATCATCAAGAAGTATAAACCTAAAAGAATACTCGAGATTGGGACTTTGCATGGATATTCAGCTATCTTGATGGCAAGTTTTCTATTAAGTGTAAATGATGATGATGATGATGATGGTAATGATGGTAATGACAACACAGTTAAAGAAATTATTGTTACCTGTTTGGAAATAGATAAGAACCTTGTAAATATTGCAAAAAAGAATATAGAGAAAGCAGGATTATCAGACAGAATAGAAGTAATTACTGGTGACGCTTTGGAGATTATTCCTAAACTTAATAATCATTATAGATTTGATATGGTTTTCATAGATGCAGTCAAAAATCAATATCTTAAATATCTTAAACTTGTGGAAGAAAGTGACTTAATGAATAAAGAAGTAGCAGTAGTAATTGCTGATAATGTTTTGATATATGAAAATGAAATGAAAGATTATTTAGAATATGTTAGAAATTCTGGTCTATACAATAGTTATACAACAGAAACTACTTTAGAATTTACAAAAAATGTTAAAGATGCTCTGGAAGTAAGTTTAACAGCAAATAGGGATTAAGGCAAGGTTTGCCTAATCATCAGAACAAAGTATATAACAATAATTTATTTTGGGTTGTCGTTGCTGTTACTAACTACTACTATTACTTTATATTTTTACTATTTAAAACAAGAACAATTCTGTTGCAACAATATGTTTACATTTTTTTAGTTTAAATTTAAAATCAGGACATGTACACGTCCTGTTTTCTATATCAACATCATAGTACCTGTTCCTTTCCTTACTGCTACTTCTAACCCTAAACAATCCTTTCTTTTCTCTTTGATTTTGATTGTAATTCTCTTCACTTTTATCATTATGCTGTTGTTCTTCTTCTTCTTCTTTTCTTAATTCAACTATCATAGGTTCGTATAGAGTGGATTCTATTATGTTGTATGCTTTTTCAAGCCTTTTTCCTTCTACTTCATTTTTTAATCTTTTTGAATTTTTGTTATTGTTATTATAAATATCTTTTTCATTTATTTCTATACTATTATTTTTATGTATATGATTTACTTCTTCTTTTTGGTATTTCTGAAGGTCTGTTGCTATAGCCTTCTTCACTACATCATGTATGTTATCATCTTTAGTATCTGCTACATATATTACGTAGATTAATGCTAGATCTTTACCTTCATGTTTTCGTATCACTCTTCCTATTCTCTGTACGACTTGATTCATATTGGAGGTTGTAGCTAAAATAATCTCTATTCTAACCTGTGGTATATCAAATCCTATTTCTAAGGTATGTACTGATAAGAGTGGATAAAATTCTATCCCCCATTGATTCAAAATCTCTTGTCTCTTTCTGGAACTTATGTTACTATCAATTATCATTGCTTTTGTACCTTGAGATTCTAACATATCTCTAAGTTTAGTAATAGAATCAATAGTTTCACTAAATATCATAATTTTTTCATTTGGAAATTTTTTGGTTATCAGATTTACTGCTGATAATAATTTATTTTCTGCACAACTTAACAATAGTTTCCTTTTTCTTACGTTTGAGAACCATGCTTTTGCCATTCCACTAACGAAACCTCCTTTTCTTAACAATAGTGTCATAGAATCAGCATCATACTTTTTAAAACGGTTTGATATTTTCTTTATTTTAGAAGTATATGTATCATAGTCGTTTTGTTCTTTTTCTGTAAGGCTGACCTTTAAAGGAATAACTATTGGCTTTGCAAGTCTTTTATCATTAACAGCTTTTCTTATAGGATATCTTTTGACTGGGGGTAATAGTGTAAGAATTGTATGATATTTAGAAAGATCTGTTTCATCAAGGGTTGCAGTAAGACCAAGAATAGCTTTTTTATGATCCTCTATAACTACGTCAAATATTTTTCTAAATATTTTTGCTGTATCTCTTATTAAATGCACTTCATCAAAAATTACCATGTTAGATCTTCGAATAATATCCAGATTTCTAATTACGCTTTGATAAGTACATATGGTTATCTCTCTTATCTCTTTTCTTTCACCAAAATATGCTCCTATTTTTTCCTTGGATATACCATATGATACAAGTCGCTTGATGTTTTGTTCGATTAAAATGATTCTAGGTACGATTAAAAGGATATTCAGAAAAGGAAGATGACAAGAAGGAGAAGGCGATACAAATGCAAATCTTTTTGCGCATTCAAGAGCTATTTCAGTCTTACCAGTTCCAGTACTATATAGTACTGTACCTCTAAAGTCATTATCAATCCATGCATTTACTGCTTCGATTTGATCTTCCTTGAGGGAAAAAGGGAATTTTAATTGAGAAATGGCTGGTGATGATTCTAACATATCGTTATTTACTTTATAATATAGAAATATAATCAATCAGTTCATATAAATTAATAATAAATTAAATTAAGTTAATTATTCATTATTTTTTGATTAATTGAAAATGACCATAAATGGAGCTATTTCTCTGCTATTACCAAATGATTTCCAACAACGGTTTTAAACACCGCTAGAATCAACAGAACAAAAATTTTTGTTAATTTTATTAGGTAATTGATTATTATATCAATCTATCCATCTTTTTATATCAATTTTTAAGATTTACCAACTGAAAATTAACAATGGTTTTAAACACAGATATTCAGCAAAACCTAAAATCTTAATTGGTATTAATTTATATATTCTTTTTAAATGCCTTCATAAATAACTTTTCTTGTAAATTAATTTTATACATAACATAGGTTATGTATAAAACGTTATGGATAAATTAGTCTAGTATATCTCTTAGTATGTTATTTAGGGTTTAAAATTGGATAGTAGTAGTAGTATCACAGTAAGAGAAGAAGAACTAGGGAATTGGAGAAAAACTCATTATTCATCAGAGATAAATCCATCTTTTGAAGGAAAAACAGTTACTCTAATGGGATGGATATCTAGCATCAGGGATCATGGCAATATTCAATTTATTATGTTAAGAGATAAAGATGGAGATACTCAAATAATTGCTAAAAAGGGTCAATGTCCAGATTTGATATACGAACAAGTTTTGCAATTAAAGGAGCATACATCTTTAGGGATACGTGGAAAAGTTCTTTCTCAAAGAAAAGCACCTAACGGAATAGAGGTAATTCCGTTAGAGATTAAGGTTTTTTCAATTCCTATTCAGGCCTCACCATTTATGGTACAGAATAGAAATCCGGCAGGAATTGATACGAGATTAGACTATAGAGCAATAGATTTGAGAAGAAAGTATTTGCAAGATATTTTTATCATACGTAATAACATTTTAAAATATATTCGTACGTTTCTTTCAGATGAGAAATTTATAGAGGTCACTACACCTAAAATAATAGCAACAGCTTCAGAGGGAGGAACTGCCCTCTTCCCAATATTCTATTACGAAAGGGAGGCATTTTTGGCTCAGAGTCCTCAAATATACAAAGAACAGCTTACAATGGCTTTTGAAAAAGTCTTTGAGATAGGTCCGATTTTTAGAGCAGAGCCTTCTCGTACTAACAGGCATTTATCAGAAGCTACGTCGGTAGATGTTGAATGCGCCTTTGTTGACTATAACGATATTATGCTATTATTGGAAAAAATGATTCAATTTATTATAAAATCATTATCTGAAGATGATCTTATTAAGAATAGTACTGAACTAGACATTGACCAAAAAATCAACAATAACAAAAAACCTTTTCCAAGGCTCAAATACTCAGAATTAATTGAGAAATTGAGAAACAGAGGAGAAAGAGTAAGATGGGGAGATGATTTATCTCCTCAGATATTAAAAAAACTTGATGATGATCAATTAAACAATAATTTTTACTTTATAACAGATTGGCCTACAGCAGCTAAACCATTTTATGTGAAAGAGAATCCGAATGATTTACAAATTTGTGAATCCTTTGATTTAATGTATGGACCTTTAGAAATATCATCAGGAAGCACAAGAATCAGTAATAAAGAAATTCTTATAAATAGAATGAAGAAAAAAGGATTGAATTTGAATTCATTTGATTATCACTTGCGTATATTTAATTATGGAGTTCCTCCTCATGCTGGATGTGGATTAGGATTAGAACGGCTTTTAATGACTCTTACAAAGATAGACAATATTCGTGATGCTATATTATATCCAAGAGATATTGATAGACTTGCACCGTAGAAGAAAAAAAGTAGAGAAAGATGATTATTAATTAAAATGATTACAAAGGATCAATTAAAACATCTAAGTAAACTTTCAAAGATAGAATTAACTGAAAATGAATTTGAAACTTATACTAAACAAATTGAAAAGATAATAAAATATTTAGATAAACTAGATGAGATTTCATTTGAGGAAGCTAAATCATTATCATCACTCTCTTTAACAAAACTGTCAGATTTAAGGGAAGATACTGTTATAGAACCAACTGCTGATATTGACAAAGTTTCTAAACATCTTAAGGATAAATTTGTAAAAGGTCCGGTTATGAGTTAATATGTCAAATCTTTATACTCTTAATGTTGAACAAGTTACAAATGGCATTAGAAATGGAGAATTTACAGCTGAAGAATATGTGTCTCAATTAATAGAAAGAATAAAAAAAATTGATAACAAAATAAATTCGTTCATAACAATAAATAACAATGCAATTGCTCAAGCACAACAAATAGATATGAAAATAAGATCAGGTTTGACAGTAGGCTCTTTAGCTGGAATTGTAGTAGGAGTTAAAGATAATATAAGTACAGCAGGCTTAAAAACAACATGTGCTTCAAAGATGCTATCTGATTATATTCCACCATACGATGCTACTGTAATAAAGAGATTAAAGGATAAAGATGCAATAATAATAGGAAAATTAAACCTTGATGAATTTGCAATGGGATCAACTACTGAATGGAGTTATTACGGATTAACAAGGAATCCATGGAATTTAGATTATGTTTGTGGAGGCTCTTCTGGTGGTAGTGCAGCCAGTATTGCAGCACAATTATGTACTGTATCACTTGGTTCTGATACTGGTGGTTCTGTTCGCTGTCCAGCTAGTTTTTGTTCTGTGACTGGATTCAAACCTACATATGGATTAGTTAGTAGATATGGACTTATTTCATATTCTAACAGTCTAGAACAGATTGGTCCTATAGGAAAGACGGTATCAGATATCAGAAACATCATGGAAGTTATATCTGGAAAAGATACTAATGATAACACAACAATAGAAACAAAAAGTAATAATAATTATGATAACGATGATGATGATGATAATAAAAAATATAATCAAAAAATTGGTTTATTAAAAGAATTAATAAATGGAGCTGATGAGCCCATATGTCAATGCATTTATTCTACAATAGATAAATTTAACGAATTTGGATTTACATGTGAAGACTCATCCTTAAATTCGACAGAATATGCTCTTGCATCATATTATACAATTGCTACAGCTGAAGCTAGCAGCAATCTAGCAAGGTTTGATAATATAAGATATGGATTTGAATTAAATCCTGACGATTACGAATGGAATGCATATTTCTCAAAAACAAGAGGAAATTTTGGAGACGAAGTTAAACGGAGAATAATTGTTGGAACTTTTGTATTATCTTCTGGATATTATGGTAAATATTACCTTAAAGCTCATAGAGTAAGGGAATTAATTAAATCTGAACTAAAAAATCTGTTTAAAAAATATGATTTACTAATATCTCCAACTGTTCCTGTTCTTCCTTTTAAAATTGGCGAAAAAATTGACGATCCATTAAAAATGTATTTAATAGATATAAACACAGTTTTAGCTAATTTGGCAGGCATTCCTGCTATTTCAATTCCTATAGGATTCAAAAACGGTTTACCAATTGGACTTCAGATCATGGCTGATGAATTTCAGGAGAAAAAATTACTAGATGCAGCTGAATTACTTGAAAAATCTATTAATATTAATTCAACATATCCAGATCTATAATAATGGCATTACCGGTAAAAATTGGTCTTGAAATACACTGCCAATTAACTCAACTTAATACCAAATTATTTTGTGCATGTTATTCAAATTACAGAGAAAAAGAAATCAATTCTAACATATGCCCAGTTTGTATTGGATTACCAGGATCTTTACCAATTTTGAATAAAAAGGCTGTAGAATTTGCAATTATGATTTCAAAGGCATTGAATTGTAAAATTCCAGAAATAACAGTTTTTTCAAGAAAAAATTATTTCTATCCAGATTTACCAAAAAATTTTCAGATTACTCAGTATGATTCTAATGGAACAAATACAAGCATAGGAAAAGATGGAGTTGTAAAATATGGAGAAAATAACAAAATTGCTAGAATAAGACGAATTCAGTTAGAAGAAGATCCGGGAAGACTGATTTATGAAAGTGGAAGAATGCAAGCATTAATTGACTATAATAGAGCAGGCGTAGCATTAGTAGAAATAGTAACTGAACCTGATTTTACTCATCCTAAAGATGTAAGAATATTTTTAAATAAAATGACCTCAATATTAGAACATTTGACGGTATGTAATACAAATTTAGAAGGCTCAGTAAGATGCGATGCAAATATTTCAATAGGTAATGGAAAAAAAGTAGAAATTAAGAATGTAGGCTCTTTTAGTGATATAGAAAAGGCATTAACATATGAGATAACAAGACAACAAACAATGAATCTGCATGATATAGAAATTAAAGCTGAAACGAGACATTGGGATGATAAAAGAAAAACTACCAAACAAGCAAGATCAAAAGAAGAAGAAGAAGATTATAGATATTTTCCTGAACCAGATATTCCTAAAATTCTATTAGAAGATACATATTTATCTTTAATTAAAATGCCTGAGCTACCAGATGAAAGAAAATCCAGATTTATAGATAACTATGGACTTTCGGAACATGTAGCACAAGTACTTATTGACAATAAAGAATTAGCTGATTTATTTGAATCAGCAATAAAAATATATCATTCTCCAAAATCTATATCAAATTGGATAGTAAGTGATATTCTTGCGTTCATTGAATATGATGTATCAGGTAAAAAAACGCTCACTGATGAGATAAAAATAGATGCTAAACATATTGCAGAAATTGCAAAGTTAGTTGATGATAATACAATAAATAGACCTACAGCAAAATCCATCATTTCTAGAATTATCAAGACAGGAGAATTACCATCTGACATAATAAAAAAAGAAAAACAAAAGATTACTACAATTAATGACGAAAAAATTTTGTTAGAATCAATAGACAAAATATTTGAAGAAGAGAAAAAAGCTGTATTAGATGCTAAACAAAATCCTACTGCAATAAACTTCTTGCTTGGTAAGATAATGAAGTTTACAAAAGGAAGAGCTGATCCGAAAATAACTACAGTACTTTTAAAGGAAAAATTAAATGAAATAAAGTAAAGTATAATCGTGTGTCAGTTAAATATTTAATTAATTATCTTACATGTTTAATCTATTATTTGTTCTCATTTAACTTAATAGGAAATACAAAATTACTTGATAATATCTCCTTTACTGATTTCTTCTAAATATTGCAAAATCAGTGGAAGAAATACACCTACATCAGTCACAATTCCTATTGCTTGAGTAGTTCCTCTGTCTAATAATTTCGTGACTACAGATTGATTAATATCAACAGCAATCACTTTTACATATGAAGGTAACATATTCCCTACAGCAATGGAATGCAACATTGAAGAAAGCATTATTACCATTTTAGCATCTTTTAAAACTTCTTTATACTTTCTTTGTGCTTCTACAATATCTGTAACAACATCTGGAAGGGGGCCATCATCTCGAATTGAACCAGACAATACAAAAGGAACATCATTATTTATGCATTCATACATTATTCCTTTATTTAGTATACCTTGTTCCACCATATTTTTGATGGAACCAGCTTTAAAAACTTCGTTAATAGATTGCATATGATTCCTATGGCCACGTACAGCCAAAGTTCCATCATCAATATTCATACCTAAAGAAGTTCCCAAAAGTGCATTCTCAATATCATGAACCGCTAGAGCGTTTCCAGCCAATATACCATGAATATAGCCCATTCTAATTAGTTTAGCTAATGATTGGGAAGCTCCTGAATGAACTATAACAGGCCCTCCAACAACTATTATTTTTTCTTTTTGTTTTACTGCCACTTTATAAATATCATGTGCAACTTTTTTAATAATATGTTGAGTAGGTCGTTCACTTGAAGAGGTACTACTCATAAATTGAAATATATCAATCCCCTGACGTGGACGTTCATCAGGTATAATACGTATACCGTTTTCATTAATTACTATCAGATCATTTTTTTTTATATCTCTTATCATTTTGCACTCGGCTGTTTTATTATATATATCAACAACTATACACTTATCCATCATAATATTTTTAACATCTATCCATCTTCCATCATAAAAAATCTGAGTCGGTTTATTAGTTGTACTATAGAATAAATCAGGCATAACCATATCTAATGGTGCTGGTTCTAAAGATACATTTTCAGTTGAAATTGGCTGAGCGCCATCTCGATAAATTGCTTCTAATATTTGGCCAAGATGTATTTTATCTTTGCCTTCAACAATAAGTCTAGCATAACTAGGATCAGTCTTATTCTTACCAACAGTGAATTCCTGTACTCTAAATTCTCCCTTTAAATCCATTATCTTGTCAAAAATACTAGTTAAAATCATCGAATCTATAAGATGTCCTTTAACCTCAATTTCTTGTTCGAATTTATTATTATCTGACAAATTGTAATACTAGATAAATATAGTTTAGATACTTAAGCATTAATTAAATTGGAAGGGAAAGCTTTCCAGTATATTCAGATAGATTATGGTCTTGCTTGATTCTTGATACGATATTATTTTTATCCTCTTCTGAAAACCATTGAGCAATAGTTTTAGCTACTCCACTTTTATCACAGATTACAATAACATAACCACTAGCTTCTTTAAATACAGCAATTAAGTTTTCTTCTCCAACCGGAGACCATTCATTTGTCTTTGTATCTTTAAGAGCTAAAGCAGGCATTGCTATATTTCCAGTATATTTATTTAACAAATCCTTAGATTGTTTAACACGTTTTTCTCCTAATTTGAGTGCTGTAAAATATTGCATGATAGAATATATCAGGGATTCTTATCTTAAATGTTTTAGCATATTTGCAATGGTAGATTGAAAATTGGAATTGTCTTCTTCTTTTTCTACTCCCGCTCCAATACTATCAAGTACATGCAAAAATGGAGATAAAAATTCATAAGAATAACCATTTTTAAGATACTGGTTTGCTTGTAAGAACATTTCTATCTTGTCTAGTTGTTTTACAAGGCGTGCTTCTTTTGTTTGATTTAAGCAATATTCTTTCCATATATTAGAATAAAGTCCAGCAATTTTATCGGGAAAAGAAGATATTACAATTTTCATTGCATCATCTTCTTTTATCTGTTTTTCTCCAATAGAAATTTCATCAGGCATATAATCTCCTATTATAGATTCTGCCAAATCATGTATTATACACATTTTTATTACTTTTTCTGTATCAAGGCCTAAAAAATCAGAAAAAACCATTGATAAAGCAGTTAATGAATAGCTATGGTCTGCTACAGATTCAGCTCTTAGAATTTTGGCTTTGGATAGCCATCCTGTTCTTTTAATATTTTTTAATTTAAGGATATATTCTATAAGATTATTGAATTTATAATTATCCATATTAATTATATATATTCATATATATCAATTAAATTAAAATTATTATTTTATTATATAACACCATTACTCTACCCTAATAATAAAACTAGAAAATAGACATGATCATGCAAAGAAAAATTTCTATATCTAATAAGTGAAAATATGTTATTGGTATTATAATAAATGGATTCAGATATAAATCAAATACATATGCTAAGCCTAATGTAACAATAGATAACACTACAGTTATAACAATTATTATTATCACATTTCGTATTTGTCCCATTTAAAGACACTGCTTACTCTTCTTTTTCAATAAATAAATTAAATTCAGGACTTCCATGCTATATCCGATATTTGTAATCTTTTATTTATTGTTCTACTTAATACAAAAAGCAGATCTGAAAGTCTATTCAAGTACACAAGAACCAAATTGTTAATCATGTCTTCCAAAAATAATTTTGCAACATTCGTTTCTGTTCTTCGTGCAATGCTTCTCGCAATATGAAGGTTAGAAGATTCAATAGACCCTCCTGGTAGAATAAAATATGTAATTGGAGATAATTCTTTTTCATAGTTATCAATATCATTTTCCAATACTGTAATCATATTAGATTGAACTCGTAAAGAAGAAGACTTTGAAAGATCAGGATCAGCTAAATCAGAGCCAATAACAAATAATTCATTTTGAATTCTACTAAGAGTAACTATAATATCAGAAAAAGATGATGATGATGATGATAAAGTATGCTTTGATAAAAGAGATATCGATAAACCAATATATGAATTAAGTTCATCTACTGATCCATAAGCAATTATTCTAATATCACTCTTTGGAATTCTTTTTCCGCCAATAAGGCCTGTTAATCCTTTGTCTCCAGTTTTTGTATATATTTTCATATATCACTAAAGGTGACATAGAGAGATAATATTCTATACATGCTCTAACAGACTATTAATAAGAATGTACTTCAGCCTTATGTTCTCTTAGATATTTCTTCTTCTTGAACCTTTCATTACATTTGTCACATTTAAAGGGTTGATCGAATTCCAAGAGAAATCGTTGTTTTCTCTCTTCTGGAGTTTCGACTACCTGATTGGATTCAGGATTAGTAGAATTATTCATTATATTTTCTCCTAGAAAATTATTTTTAATCTTTATTTAGTTTTAGAAAAATAGTTATATTAGATTATTATTAAAAAAATTACATAGTTTCTTTTCAACTATTATTTATTACTATGATAGTATATTTACAAAATAGAATATATATTGAACTGATTTAAATTATTATTCCATGCCGTCGTAGCTCAGCCTGGGAGAGCACTCGACTTGATTTAACTTGACTATTCAAGGGTGAAGCTGAAGACCGAGCTGTCGTGAGCTCAAATCTCACCGACGGCATTAATTTATATTATATCATAGTGTTGTAGGAATTTGTATTATTGGAAAGTATAATACAACTATTTAAAAGAATATTTTGTTCACATGAAGATTCTTTTTCCTTTCGACTATACAATGATTTTGATTTTAGCGAATATAACAAATGCACAAAATGTGGTAAGACACTTGGGTATATCAAAGGATTTGATGAGGATTTAAGAGGATGATTAATTGATTGGTTATAAGGATTAATCTCCAAATTTTAGTAATTAGTTGGTGGTTGGGAGCAGCTATAGCATTGTTTTCATTTTTGCTTCCAATATATATTCATCATATAATAATTGGAATAATGGGATGGTCAATAATTCTTTTAAGTACAATACTCATAATTTATGAAATAAAGAAGATAAAAGAAGAAGATAAAAGAACTAAAGAACTATAAAACTAACAAAAAATTAAATGGTTATTCTTTTCCGCCTTGTTCCTCTATTACTACAAGAGTAACAGTAGATGTAATGCCAGGCACTTTTCTTATTTTGTTTGTTATAGTATTATTCATAGATTCTGTATCACTAGATCTAACCTTTACGAAAACATCATGAACTCCATAAGTTCCTCTTACTTCTTTGACATCTGGCAAATTCGTTAATTCGCTGATAATTTTTTCCTCAGAACCTAATGTACAATTAACTAAAATATATGCTGTTGGCATGCTTAAATTATTATTTGATTAATATTTTAGTTTTGTTTTTTTAATACCATATAATAACAATAGAATGCAAATTTCTAAATTAATTAGTTAGCAACAAGAAATTAATAATTACTATACAATATTACAAATCTATATGTATTGAAAATTATAATGTGAAAACATGCGGTTACCTCTAAAAGGTAGTGATTATTTCGTTAAAAGGATAAATGAAGCTGTTGAAACAATTAATGAAGAATTTGTTTATTTTTTAAAACCAAAATTGCAAATGAAAAAAGTTGATGTAATGTTGGGAGATGGGACAATAACAAATGCAGAAACTTTTGATCCGAAAGAAATTACAAATGAATTTAGACGAATTTTAGAAAATCTAAACAATTGGATCGTTACAGACATTTCAAATTCTAAAACAGAGGATTTGTATAGATTATACTTTCAAATAACCTGTAACATTGATAAATTCTATATCTATGGATATTTCGGAATACAATTTCATGTTTTGCATTATTACAAATTAGATAAAGAAGTTATAAAAATTCAGAAAGAATTGGTAAAATTAAATCAAGATGTAACAGAATCATTTATTTCGCTTGCTGATAAAGGAAATGCAATAATAGAAGACGAATTAAGAAGGCAGGGAATTAATAACCTACCATTTGAAGAATTATTTGTTAAAATATATGAAAATAACAATTTAATGAATAATCTTGAACAGAAAGCTTTAAAACTAGAAAAACGATTTCCTCAACTTCAAGATAGTGACAATAAAAGAGAACAGTTGATTTCACAATTAAATGATATGATTATTGATTTGTATCGCATAACACCTGTAAAAATGGACTACAATGGATTAATGCAAGGAGATGAAGGAATTGTATCATATTTTGAAATTGAAATTATTAAGAATAAAACTGGAAAACGAGATTCATACATTGATACTAAAAAATTTAGTAGTAAAGAAATTACAGAAACGGTAGCTAAGAAATTAGATGAAATAACATCATTATTAAAAGAATTAAAGTAAATATAATTACCCCTAATTATTATATATAATTTTGTAACCTTTACTATAATGAATAGCAAATTTTTCCTTGAATATACATAATAACACTAAGAAAAACAACGATAGAAAAACTTCAATGTCTAAATCTCTTCTCATCCCACTTTTAGTCTTGTCAACACTTATTATGGGATCATTATTGTCTTATTCAATAATATCAATTTCTGCGCAACAAGATACAACAACATTATCTAATACTCAAATTAAAAAATCCGTTACTCATAATGCTGTAGGCCATGAATCACATCAAGTTGTTCAATTTGTAGAACCTCTAAATAATAATAATACTTTGTATAAAGGCATAGTTACATTCACATCATCCATACCAATAGACATTATTGCATATCATGATATATCCAATATTGCAGATAAATTAAATAAAACTGTTATAAAACCATGGACTGCTAATGGAAAAACATTTGTCCCAACAACTATTATGAAAAATGCTACTTCGGGAACAGTTGATTTCGTAGGATCAGGTATTACTACACATATTCCCTATAATCAAACATATGACGTTGCATATTCAATACATGCAATACCTTTTAATATAAAATAATCTTTCTTTTTTCTAATTATTTATTGTTTAATGATTATGGAGATTAGACTTCATTTTAATTCTTTTTTAGTAAAGCAAGACGATTGAAATACTGTGGTCCCATTTATTGAAACGTTCAAATCCCACAAATTCTATTGAAAAATAGCGTTGGACCCATAAATTTGGTATGGCCCCTTTCTGTTGAGGTTAATTATGATTCCTAATATTAAACAATAATTATATAATAATTTACTATTGATCCATTCTCTTAAAGGGATTGAACAGTATATTCATTGTATAATAACTATAATTTTCTTTATATTTCGTAAAAATTTGAGACTATTATCATTAATCTAAATTTTTTTAATATTGGATATGAATGTTTTTCTGGATAGTGACTTTACTATATTATCCTTATTAATAATAAATTTGATACTATCATGATTGCCTAATATATCGATAATTGGTTTAGGTATTGAACTTGAGAATAACCTTTCTTTCTCCATAATTAACTCTAGCTTCAAATTCTTTAGTAGGGTTTATGTATCCTTAAAAAACCTCGTTTTTAGTTCAAATTTGTTTCACAAACTGTACTATCTCCTAATATTTATTCCATGTACAATTAATTTATGATAATAAAAAAAATAATATAATAAGAATAGATAGTTACTCTAATATATTATATAATACATAGTTTAAAGAAATAGCAAATTATAATTACAATTGATATATGTAATCTAATATATAATGAGTAATGAATTAAATTTAGAAACAATAAAACAACTACCTACATATGATGAAATAATTAAAGGTAGGGAAGTATTAAAAAATTTCATAGGCAAGACTCCTCTTTATAAGTCAAATACCTTTTCTAATTTAATTGGTACAAATATTTTCTTAAAGAATGAAGCTTTTCAAAAAACTGGATCCTTTAAGGTAAGAGGAGCTCTTTACAAAATTAAAAATCTACCTGAAGAAAAAATGAAATATGGAATAATTGCTGCATCTGCAGGAAATCATGCACAAGGTGTTGCGTATGCAGCAACTATTAGAAAGACTCCATGTACAATAGTAATGCCAATGTATGCATCTCCAGCAAAGATAGCAGCTGTAAGAGCATATAATGCACAAGTTATCCTAAAAGGCAATGATTACGATGAAGCATGGACGGCAGCTAAAGAGATAGCTCAAAATGAAAATAAGACAATCATTCACGCATTCGATGATTCAGAGGTAATAGCAGGACAAGGTTCAATAGGATTAGAATTATTAGAGGATTTACCAGATTTAGATGAAGTTTATCTTCCTGTTGGTGGTGGTGGGTTAGCAGCAGGAGTTGCAATTGCTATAAAATCAAAAAAAAGAAATGTCAAGATAATTGGAGTAGAATCTAAAGCTTTTCCGGCAATGAAAGAATCTATTGAAAAAGGGTCACTTCAAACAAAAAAAGGAGAATTCACAATTGCAGATGGAATATCAGTGAAATCTCCTGGAAAACTAACTTTTGAAATAGCAAAAAGGTATTTAGATGATATTGTTTTGATTGATGATAATTCTATTGTTAAAACTATGTTCTTATTAATGGAACGATCTAAACTAGTAGTAGAACCTGCAGGTGCTGCTAGTCTTGCATATTTACTAAATAATGGACATAAAAATAGAAATAAAAAAATCGTATCTATTTTATCAGGTGGTAATGTAGATATGTACTTACTTGGTCAAGTAGTAGCAAAAGGCCTTTTACAAATGAATAGATTGTTAAAAATATTCATTCAATTGCCAGACAAACCAGGAGCATTAAAGACAGTAGTAGATGGTATTTCAGATTTAAATGTAAATATTGTAGAAGTAATCCACGATAGACTAAGTGCCAATATTTCTGCAGGAACTGCTGGTGTTTACTTAAGTTTAGAATTGGAAAATGAGAAACATTGTGATCTTTTAATTAACTTTATGAAGAAAAAGGGTATAGATTTTAAAATAATTAATTAACACAGATAGAGAATAAATCATAAATTAATTATTTATTAAATATAGAATAAATATGTATTGAAATAATAACCTATTCAACTAATAGTAGTTGATCTATAATATTTTTTGGATCTATTTTTTGTTCAATTCCAAAAGCGATAGCTACTAAGTTTTTAATTTCTACCATTTTTAGTTTAATAGCTGCGGTCATAGGTGCATAGCTAAATATATTTCCATACAACGCCATTGACTTTTTATATATTAATCTCTCAAATCTAGTTTCAATTTCTGAGATTACACTTATATCATTTTCGTTTCCTTGGTTAGGAACTATATCTTTATAAACAGTTTTAGAAAATTCTGATATTGCCTGTCTTACACTATCTGCATGTATCATTTTATTTAGAATATCTTCATTTACACGAGAGGTTGTTGCTATCCTTAATGATTTAATATGTTCTTCTGGAAGGTTCCAATATTTAGCTCTAAGAGTACTTGAAACATTATAATAATCTAGATCAAGCGAAACTAAAGGCTGAAGAACAGCAGGCTTACCTATATTAGCAAAAGCGCTCACCAAGCCTTTGTAGTAAATCTTATCCAGATAAAGTTCAAAAGTTTGAACATTATTATTTTCTTTGTATAATTGAGCAGCAGAAGAGATCTCACTACCGAATTCAGAGGTTTGTAAAGCAGATACAGCCTCATCAAGATCTTTTGCAATTAGAGCTTTAACAATAATATCTCTCCTTCCAATTAGTTCTTCTGCATGCATATTTACATGTGGAAAAATATCATCATACGTCTTTCCTAAAGCTTTACTTTTTAAAATAATTTTGAGATTCCAGAGAATATATTTTCTATAATACGCATTTACAAGATCCTTTTTAGATATTTTGGTCATAGAAGAATGAAAATTGAAAAGATCTTCTTTTAGTGCAGTTTCAATTTTTTCAGAATTTATAGGTTGTTGTATTTTGCTCAAAGAATTAACATACGAGGTATTTTTTAATCTGGTTATAAATTCATCAAGAGTTTTGGAATCAGAAAATGATTCTAAATCATGTTTAGATAGCATTGTACCTCGTTCAGAAAAAGCTCTAACTGTACCAAAAATCCTTTGAGCTTTGTTAGCTTTTCCCAATTTTAATCATCATCCTCTTTATAAAAATATATTATGATTTTATTAATTAAATTTTTGTTAATGAGAATATATAAACAATAGATATAAAATCTATGTTTTATTGGGATTAGATTCATTATCTATATTCCCTAGAATCATACTGATAACCTTATCGATTGCCTTATCATAATTTTTTTCAATATTATTTTTTATTTGGTTATAATTTTTCTCACCCTGTTCTTGGATTAAGGCTGATTCTTTTTCAGATTCTTTTTTAGCATCGTTTAAAATTCTTTCTGCTTCCTCATTTGCTAATTTAATAATTTTTTGTCGTAATTGTTCTATCTCGCTATTAGAATAAGATAGCATACGTTTCTTTAATTCTTCAATATTAGAATTAAGATTCTCAACATTATTTTCAAATTCTGAAAGAGTATTGATTATTCCTTCCACCGTAGAAGAGTTGGATTCCAATCCAACAAAATTGCAATTTAAAGGATTATTAAACCCTTACTTTTTAATTAGAAGAATATTATTTTTTATTTTACAAAAATTCTAAAATCCAGCTTTAATTGGATCTAGTGGTTTTATTAATTCACGTAACAAAGTTGTGGCATAAGCTCCTTTTGGTAATTTAAATGACAGATCAATCATTCCAGAATATCTAAATTCACTACAACATAGCAAAGTTTGTCTAAATCCCATCTGTATACTTAATTCTTGCAAGTCTTTCAGATAGAAATCTTTAGGTAAGATATTTTCATCAGAAAGTATTTTTTTAGTAATATGATCAAAACGACTTTTTCCAGGTTGATAATTATAACCTACTAACCTAATTGCTGGAATAATATCATTATGTGAATCTATTCCTTCTCTAAATCTTCTAATTTTACCAAAAACTAAGGGTTTCTCTATTTCAAAACATAAATCACCATCTTTGCATTTTTGAATATCTTCATTACATGAAAGAGACTTACTTAGGCATTTATTAAAAACATAAGATTGATAAGCTTGAACAAAGAGTCGTCTGATGTTTATTGGTATAGATCGAATAGCTGCAATGGAATCTTTACCTTTCATTATTGTACTTAAAATATTTCTTTCCAAGTCCATTCCTTTAGGTAAAATATTAATCAGTTTTTGGTAATTGTCAGAATCTCTAATTCTTTCTCGTATTTCCTTTGAAAACTTTGAGTCATATTCGGAAGTATAAGAGAGAAGATATTCAATAGCTTTGTTATAATCTCTATTAAGTAATGCTTTACCAACTAAATGAGTTACCATTCTTTCACTTCCAAATCTTTGTAACCCATAAAAATTAGCAATATTATTTAATTCCAATAAAAAAGGCTCTATATCATTACTAGAGGCTTGGTTTATTTTTATTTTGAAGCTATTTCCAACAAGGGCAGATTTTGATAGTGGAGTACGTAAGAAGCCTTCTAAGGTTAGTTTAGTTTTAGGTGTTATTACATATTTAGGTAAATTCTTTGTTTGTTCACAACTAGCATATTGACTAGTTTCTGCTTTTGCATCTTTTATTCCTAGTACTTTAAGTTTTAAACCTGATTTTTTTTTAATTTCAATTATTGCATGGTTTGAATCAATGTTATGTTTTTCCAATAAATAAAGTGGGAATTTATGCTCATTATTTTGAATTAAAGAAAAATATGGTGGTTTTAAAAATGTATAATCTATTATCTCAGATACCTGAAATTCTTCATTTATTTTCTTTATTGTTCCGTTTATACCTTTAAAATTTGTACAATAACATTCTACACCGGCATAGAAATCTATCTCAGGTACAGATTTTCTCACAAAATAAACCTATATCAAATTAAATATAAACAATACAAAATTATATCAATCAATAAAATAAATAAAGGATTTATATTCAAACCACAATATTAATAATTATGGGTATTGGAACGTATATGGCTAAAGAAGTTATGAAAGAAATCAATAATAAATCTAAGGAATTTTATGAATTTATTTTACCGCCTGTAGACATGGTAGAAGATGGTAATGATTTACTGGTAACTATAGATTTACCAGGATTTAATAAAAATGACATAACTCTTAGAATAAATAAAAATGTACTTTCTATTAAAGCCAATAAGCCAGATAACGAATATAGAGGTACGGTTTATCTAAAGCAGCGACCTACAAAAATAGATAAGAGGATCTTATTACCTTTTTCAGTTGATGATGATGATGAAGTTACTGGAACAGCTAATTATACTGACGGAATTATAACATTGAGGATTCCCAGCAAGAATTTAGGAAATAGAATACAAATTTCTTAATAATAAAATATACAGCAAATTTGTAATTCGGAGATACAAAATAAAATAAAATAAAATTTACAATTTTATAAATATTTATTGATTATTCTGCTGATAAATCCCAATAATTGGCATCTTTAAATTCAATTTTTGGTTTTCCTAATGACTTCCAATCTTTAAACGATTTAGAATATAATTTAACATTTTTGATACCTGCTAATTTTAATGCATAAAATGCAAGACCAGACAATGTTCCCACACTTCCACAATACGTAATTATCTCAGAATCTGGAGAAATTCCTCTATTTTCAACAAATCGTTTTATCTCATCTACTGATCGCAAAATATGATTATCATTACCTAACATAGTATAAGGAATATTTTTTGCACTAGGGATATGTTCTGTTAGAAAATTGAGTCTTTCTCTTGAATCAACTAATATCTTATCAGGATTGTTTTGTATAGATTCAACATACGGTGCATCTGCATAAATAGATTGATTTAATTGAAGAGAATGAGTAGTTTTTGGAAATTTATTATTGCGTTTTTCAATTTCCAAACCAAGGTTTTTCCAATTTGTATAGGTCATTTCAAGGAGTGAAGTGTTTTCATGACCAACATATTGAAAGGTCCATGCCACTCGTGCGGCCAAAGCTCCAAAAGTATCATCATATACTACTACAGGCATTTCATCAGAGATACCAAAACTTTCCAATAATTTGACAATCTGCTCAGGCGAATCATTTGAGAGTAATACTGCCAGAGGTAATGATACTGCAGTGGGAATATGTCCTTTTTTATAATCTTCTATTCTACGAACGTCCACAACTCGTATTTCGGTTTTTTTTCGAATCAAGGTACGTAATGTATCCACATCACATACAATAGGAAGCTTGTAAGCAGCAGCAGCAGCAGCAGCAGCAGCAGCAGCAGTTCTTCTTTTTATTTTAAATTGTGATAGTGTTTTTGTATTGGTAGTAGTAGTAGTAGTATTCTTCTTATCTTTCTGGTTTGAAATTGAATTTTTTATCTTTATATCTTTAACCTTTGATTGAATATCATGCTTATTAACTTCTTTCTGCTGATCAGTTTTTGTATTCTTTGAAATCACTTTTACTTTTTGAGTCAAGCGGCGCATTCGCCTCTAGCAGTCTTTGCACTAAATTTAATATCATTACCATAATCTTGATAGAATTCTTGACCTTGTTCGAATGGAGGAAGTTGAACCACTGGTGTAAGAAGGATTTTTATATCTTCTATGTTTTTTATGTTACCATTTCCATTACTATTTATGATACGGTCTATCCACATATCTAATGTTTCGGAAGATGACTTTTCATTCTTGTATAATTCCACTATTTTCTGAACTACATCTATGACTTTTTTTGCTGGGACACGCATAATAGCTTTACCAAGTTTTCCATCTTCAGTACCATTACCACCAAATAACATAGTATACACAGGAGCCATAGAACTTCCTATTCTTGCAGCACCACCAAAAAAGCCAATAGTTGCAATTTCATGTTGTCCACAAGAGTTAGGACAACCACTTATTTTAATAGTGGAATTACGAAGATCGTTATCAACATCAAAACCTAATTCCAATAATGTCCTTTGAACTTCTTTAGCTAATCTATGCGAATTAGTTATAGCCAGATTACAAGAAGTAGTACCAGAACAACCTACTGCTGAAGTAATTGTAAGAGCGCCAGGATTAGCTAATCCAATAGCCATAAGTTTTTTATAAACTAGTGGCAAATCAGTATAGTAAATATATCTAATTGCAAAATTTTGTTGTGGAGTATTTCTTGCAACAGATTCTGATGAGAATTCACGTATTATGGATGCTAAAGACCGTAATTGATTAGCTGTTATATCACCTGCTCCAAGGGTTATAAATATTGTAGAATAGCCTTCTTGTTTTTGCGAGACTACGTTTGTCTGAAACCAACGATCATAACCATTACCTGCACCAGAGAAATTATTTGTTTCTATAACAGGGAGTTTATTAAATTTTGTTAGTGGCTTTCTTATTGGAACATATGAATCATCATTAAAGTGAACTTGATAAAGGTTCTTAGTAAATTCAGAAACAGTCATTTCTACAATAGTACGTTCCTTCAAAACCATTTTTTGAAATTTTTCCCAGCCAATTTCATTTACTAAATAGCGCATTCTGTTTCTGGCCATATTATCTCTGTTCCCTAGTCTATCAAATAGTCTAATGGTTGCCATACAAGTTGATAAGACTTGTTCTTCCGGAGTGAATTCTTCTAATAAATGACCTATAAATGAGGCAGCACCCAATCCTCCTCCAAGGTAAATTCTAAATCCCTTTTTTCCATCTCTTAAATCAGGAATTAAACCAATATCAGCTATTCTTACTAGGCCATGTTTACTACAGCAACCAAAATTTATTTTAAATTTTCTTGGTAGATTCTGAGAAAGGGGATTGCGTAATAGGAATTTTGCAATTGCCATTGAATAAGGGGTAGCATCAAAAACTTCTTCAGGACAAACTCCAGCAAAATGGCTACACATTACATTTCTTACAGTATTACCACAAGCTTCTCTAGTTGTTAAACCTGCTTCTACTAATCCTCTCATTACTTCGCTAACATCCTCTAATTGTACCCAATGTAATTGAATATTTTGTCTAGTTGAAACATGAGCAGATCCAATAGAAAATGCTTCAGATAAATTAGCTATCTTTTCTAGTTGCTCTGGAGTGATTTCGCCGCTAGGAACTTTAATTCTTATCATACTATAATCAGGTCTTAATCTTGATCCATATGCCCCATGTTGAAGTCTAAATCTTCGAAAATCATCATTAGATAACTTTCCTTGTCTATAGAGTTTAACTTTATTAGCAAAATTATCAGTTTCTTTTTCTAATCCCCATTTTTCTTTAATAGGTTTAGCAAAAGAATCTTTTTTATGTTTAACTTTAGTTAATTCAGCATTCTTTTTCAATATATTAATCATTTATACAAAACCTTATATTTTTTATGGAATGACAACCAAAAAAATCAAGTGATTTAATAATAGATGGCAAATTATTGTATGAATATTATAGTTTATAAATGGCATATAACGAGCAGTAAATTATAATTCATTATTGCACAAATAACTATTTTTTTCTACCCGCTTTTCTTTAATTGAAGGAATAATTTTCATCTTTGCGGATTCAAAATTTAATTTGAGTTGTTTTCCCTCATATATCCTATCTAAAACAATAGCCAGAGCAGATATTTCAGAATGTGGTTGATTACCTACAGCAATGTTATAATCAGAAAGTTTGTAAACTTCACTTGGAACTTTTTCAGCCCCTATTATTATAAGAATATCATCACTGCTATTTTTAATTTTACCGATTATATCATCCACATTTAATCCATACATTGTAAGATGAATAACTATACCACCGTTTTTTTTCCAATTTAATATTGTATTTCTCCAATTTTTAACTATTTCAATTTTAAAATTTGATGCATATCCCCATCTATTATTTACATCATCAATTGTAGATTTTATATCATCATTAACATCGGTCATATATAGAATGTTACAACCAAAAGATCTGGAAACTAAGGCTACATGTGTAGTTGTTCGATCATCTCTGACTAATCTATGACCTATTCGAAGTACTGCTATATTCATTTTTGGAAATCGCCACTATTTTGTATTTCTAAATTATTTCCATAAACGAACATATCTATAACATCCAATATTTTATTTGTGTTATAGCCAGTTTTTGCAGATATAGGTAAAACAATATTATTTGGATATGTTAAACCTAACATTTTAGATTTTTCATAGGCATTATTTACTGTAGTTAAATCTACTTTATTAAGTAAATACACTACTCTTGTTGATGGAATTTGTAATTCATTTATTATATGAAGACAACTATTTAGTTTTATTTTTATATTCTTGAGAGTTTGACTAACATCAATAACTAACAAAATCAATTGAGAATAAACAAGTTCATTTAGAGTAGATTTAAAAGCATCTATCATATAAGCTGGTAGCTTATTTACGAATCCTACAGTGTCTGATAGTAATACTTTTTGATTGGAATTTATATATAAAGATCGAGTAAAAGTAGATAGAGTAGTAAACATTTCTTTACCTACTGCTTTTGACTCTCCCGTTAATGAATTAAACAATGTAGTTTTACCTGCTGATGTATAACCAATCAGTGAAATAGTTGGAATACCAATTCTATTACGTTGATTTCTAAATAGCGTCCTTCTTGTTTCTTCTTTCTGTAATTTCTTTTTTAAGACACTCATTTGTGAATTAAGAGCCAATGTGTAAACATCAGCATCATATTTTCCCAAACCAAAAAATCCTGGTTGTTCACCAATTTTTGCAAGCTTCACCTTTTCTTTTATTCTAACCATTTCATATCTTAATTGGGCTAATTTAATTTGAATACGTGATTCTGATGTACTCGCCCGACGTTCGAATATTTCTAATATTAATAGTTCTCTATCGATAATATCTTTCTTAATTAGACTTGCTAAATTATATTGTTGAGTAGGTTTTAATACTTCGTCAAAAAGGATGATATCAATATCCAAATCATTTACTAGATCCTTAACCTCATATGCTTTACCTTTACCAATTCCATATTTTGATTGTGTAATATGTTTCTGTTTGACTATTTTTTTAACTATATAACCTGCAGCCTCAGCCAAAGATAATGCTTCATTAACAGATTCTTCAATAGGATAGGTTATTAAAAGGGCTTTTTTAAAATTCATAATTAATCATCTTCATTTTCATTATTTTCAACAAGATTTTCATATAATTGAATTCCTAGAACGCGTTCCAATTTTTTAGACAATATTTCATTCGGTTTAATTGCACCTGTTTCAATTTTTTTGTAAAGAGTAATTTTTTCACTTATCTGATTAGCTACATTTTCTTGTGTTATTCCTTTTTTCATTCTAGCTTCTCTTATGATTGTCCCAAAATCTGGTCGCAATACTTTTTCATCGATAATTTGAATTGTCTTGGAATAAGATCTAATGGGTTTTTTTTGAGGTACTGGAACGGATCCTTTTTTCGGAGAAAATGTTTTTTTTGAAGGCTGGCTTGGTTCATATGGTTTTCCACGTTTTGAACATGATAAACATACGTTAAATATACTACCATCAACAATTACATTTTTTGGAGTTTGAATGGAATTTCCACATAATTCACAGAATGAGGACATAAGATAATAATATCTAAATAAGAAATAAATTCTTTCTTTTCCTTTTAACTAATGTATTATTTCGATTGGTTACTCGATTTTAAAATTTCAATTAAAATCATGCTTATAAAATTTCTATCTAAATAAATGATTTAATCAAATGGTTTCACAATAATATACGAATATACTATACTATGGGTATGAAATAATGTAATAGTATTTAAAATTAATTTTAAAATAACTAATTTTCTTTAAAATATCTTCAACTTATATGAATGAATAATTATATTAAAGAATATCAATAACTTTTCATATAAGAAATATTTTATTAGATAACTATAGATAAAATAGATTGAAACCTTTACCTTTAAACCCTCGAAATAAACTGATTAACCACCTATCTGTACTTTTTGATACAAATGTAAACGAAGAATTTCCACCAGAAATACAATGTGAATTCTCTAAGAGGACGGGAAGAATTAAAAATTTTTCTATAGAATCAAAGTTATTTGCTACTTTACGTAAAGACGGTGGGCTTGCTCTATCCATATTTGGAGCAAAAATGATGATAAAATATACTCAATTTAGAGAAAATTGTGTCATTCCAAAAGACGAAGCAATATCATTCATTAGTGAAGGAAGATCGTTATTTTGTAAACATGTAAAATGGTGTGGAAAAAATGTTAAGAATGGATCAGATGTAGTAGTCATTGATAATAGAAATGAAGTATTAGCTGTAGGAAAAGCGATTTGCGAAAATAAGGTGATGGTAAAATTTGATTATGGTGTAGCAGTAAAAATTAGAGAAGGAATAAAAAGTAGAAACACTCAACAATATCAGAGGTAATGGAAAATGATGCGTGGAGGAAATAGAGAAATGAGAAGAATGCTTGGAAAGATGGGTTTAGAGATGAATGAAATGGAAGGAATTGAGGAAGTGATAATAAAAACTGACACTAAAGAAATGTATCTAATAAAACCACAAGTAGTTGAAATGAAAGGAAAAGACAATACAATTTTCCAAATTATTGCTACAGATATTGAAGAAAAACAAAGAGAAATTCCATCATTCAAAGAAGAAGACATAGTCTTGGTGATGCAGCAAGCTAATGTATCAAAAGAAAAAGCTATTCAAGCCTTGACTGATTCTAAAGGTGACATAGCACAAGCTATTTTAACACTAACCACATAATGAAACAATTACTACAACATAATTTTAGACGGAAAATATATTATCAAATATACTTTTGATTGTATCTATTATATTTTTAATGAATTTTGTTTTTTAATTAGAAAATAATAATTGTCAATTTCAATTAAAAGGTCGATAGTGAATATTGTACATAGTACCATAATTTGACCAACAAAATAAAATTATCTATCAATAAACAATATATGACCTAACTCAATTACTAACTTAGTAATTGATTTTCTCTACTCTTATTAATACATCCCACAGCAAATGACCATTAAGTCCCCGATTATACCATTTTATTGTTATTATTTTTATGCCATTTGATATATTCTTGATAAACAAGTAATGCTGCAACTGTTTTACAATCTATAATTTCACCATTAATACACTTTTTTAATGCAGTTTTCAATCCTAGTTTTTTTAATTTTATATTTTCATCATCATCGCTACCTTGTTTATTGCTAATTTTTTTTAAATTAGTTACTATAAAAACGTACATTAATTCAGTATCATAGCTAGGCGCCAAGTACCATTTAGTCAAAAAAGATAAGGTACCTGTATAACCTGTCTCTTCATACAACTCTCTTCTAGCAGCCTCTTCTTTTGTTTCTCCATCTTCTATTTTTCCAGCAGGTATTTCTAACAGAGTTCTTTTTGCAGGATGTCTATATTGTGTAATTAGAAGAATATTAGAATAATCAATTATAGGAATAAGTCCTACTGATGGAGAATGTTCAACAATTTCCTTCTGAATTTTTTTGTCTTGTAGAATAAATTCATCTTTTCTAATGGATATTTTTCCTGTATAAACTCTCTCACTATGCAATAATTTAGCTTTATTCATTTGATTCAACTATAAATTGAGAGTATTTTTCTTCAAAGTAAATATACTTTCCTCATCTATATCTATTAGATTTTTATCTTAAACTACATCTATAAATAAAATTTTAAGTTAATTTATATGATATTTGTTTAATTCTAATATAGATGAAATACATTGACGGTGAAGGCAATATTCTTATTCCTAAATCCGTCAGACCTATAATTGATTATACTGAAACAAATCTAGGAAGTAAAAATGGAGCAGAGAAACAATATCGATATGGAACTTTACATATTAGAGAATATGAGAATTACTATAGCGTACATATGGACAAAGTTGATCCAAGAATCAATCCCATTGGACATCTTTTGAAAGATGCTCCAGAATATATTATATCCGGAATTATGGCAAGTACAATTGGTCTAAAAGTAGGTACAGCATTTTATAAAAAGAAAAAAATAGAAGAAAATGATGATCAATTAAAAGCATTGCCATTAGGAATTATTACAGGTATATTAGCTGGAACTACAACATATATTACAACTTATTATTTGCATAATTTTATTAGAAAATCAAAATTAAGAAAATAAGTAGATTTTTTATTATTGATTAAAGACTTATTTTGAAATGACAAACAATAATAATTCTAAATTTAAATTAATAAAAATCATAATAAAGTTACTACCAATAATAATCAATTTTAAGAGAGATAGAAAAGAATGGGTAAAACGTGAAGGTAAAAATATAGATGAAAATAAATATAGAAAAAATGCACAAAAAGCCTTAAAAATTTTCATTCAGCTTGGACCCTCATATATAAAATTAGGTCAATGGCTATCTTCTAGGTCTGATATATTACCACAACCGTATTTAGAAGTATTTGCTACTTTACAAGATGATGTTCCTGTAGAACCTTTTGAAAAAGTAAAAAAAATAATTGATGAAGAACTAGGAAATTTAGAAGAAAATTTTGATTATTTTAATAAAGATGCTTTTTCTGGAGCTAGTTTAGGACAAGTATATCATGCCAAATATAATGGAAAGGACGTCGTAGTAAAGATTTCAAGACCAGGAATTGAAAGAATCGTGGATGAAGATATTTCGATAATAAAAAAATTGATCCCACTAAGTACTAGATTTATTGATCCCAATTTAAGATTTTCAGTAGAAGGAATGTTTTCTCAATTTACTGAAACTATCTATGAGGAAATGGATTACATAAAAGAAGCAGAGAATCTATTAACAATTAAAAAAAATCTATCTAACGAGAAAAAAATTATAATTCCTAATGTAATACTTGATAGAACTTCTAAACATATCATAACTACAGAATATGAACCCGGAATAAAGATAACAGATATAGAAACACTAGATAAAAAAGGTATTGATAGACAAAAATTAGTAATATTAATACACCATGTATTTTTTAAGATGTTATTACGTAATAATATTTTTCATTCTGATCCACATCCTGGAAATATAGCTGTCAAAGATGATGGTTCAATAATTCTATATGATTTTGGAATGGTTGGAAGACTTGATAATGAAACTAGATTATTATTGATTAGATTATATCTAGGTTTGATTGATAAAGATCCTGTAAGAACTGTTGATGTATTATATCAACTTGGAACATTAGATTATACTACTAATAGAAATATTATAGAAAAGGCTATTGAACTGAGTATTAGATCAATGCATGGAAAACATGTAGATAAAATGGAAGTAAAATCTTTAATGGATTTATCAAATAAGACTTTAAGCAAATTTCCTTTTAGATTGCCTAAATATTTAGCATTATATATGAGGATGACCTCAATCGTGGAAGGCATTTATCATCAACACCAAATAAAATTCCAATTTGTAAAAGTTCTTTCGAATTTATTTGAACAGGAAGGATTAATTAAAGAGGCATATATCGAAGAAATAAAACATTCTTTCCAGAAATTTGTAAAAAATATAGAAGCATCGGCAAATTTATCACAAACCATAAAAACATATTTAGATAATCAAGAAACAAATATTAAGAAAACAGATAGGCATTACGCATTTTTAGGTAAGAGTATTTTTGCATCTGCATTATTTGTTGGATCTGCATTTTTATTTTCATACAATCCTATAATTTCATCTATAGGTTTTATATGTTCAATAATACTATTTGTATTTAGTATCATAAAAAAATAACTTTTATCAATAATGTATTTTCAATAATATATTAAAAAGAAATTAGAATAATAATTATTACCTAATTTTTCTTTTTGTATCCTCTTAATTTTTATTTTAGATGATTTTATAAAGAATAGGCTATGGATGTTTTATTATTATTCTTTTCAGTATTTAGTATCTTATCTCTTCCCGGATCAACAACATCATCTTCAGAATTTATTGTTCAAGATTTTGCTGTTATAATGATTGTCGCTGCTATAATGTTATTTATAACTCATAAATTAAAACAATCCATGGTCATTGGTTATTTAATAGCAGGAATGATTATTGGTCCATATACCCCGCCTTTTACTTTAATTAATGAGATAGAAACTGTAAACATATTTGCTGAATTAGGTATAATAATGCTTCTCTTTGTAATTGGTATAGAATTTCCTATAGCAAAACTCAAACAAATAGGTAAAATTTCAATGATGGTTGGATTAACAGAGTCAATTGGAACTTTGATTATAACTTTCTTTGTTGCCCAAAGATTAGGATTTACTATTTTTGATTCAATGTTTTTAGGATTAGCCATGTCTATTACTAGTACTGTAGTAACTATCAAGATACTGGAAGAATTAGGAAAAATAAAAGAGCGAACATCAATGTTAATACTAGGAATTTTAATAGTCGAAGATATTGTAGCTGTATCAGCTTTAGCCATATTACAATCTATAGCAGTTGCAGCAACAAATACTGAAGAAATTGCAATTTTTCCTATATCAATATCTATAGCTATAGCAGTAGTATTTATTGGAAGTATACTTATACTTGGTTCAAAATTTTTACCTAATCTAATAGACAAAGTAGGAAAAACAAATGATTATGCTCTTCTCTTGATAGTAATATTAGGACTTGCTTTTGGTCTATCATTCATCGCTAATATGTTAGGTTTGTCAGTTGTAATAGGTGCGTTTTTAGCTGGTGTTTTAGTGGCAGAATCCAGAACTGCCACAGTGGCTAAAGTTATTACCATACCACTAAGAGATGTATTTTCTGCATTATTCTTTGTATCAATAGGAGCCTTAGTTAATGTTGCACTTATCCCATTATACATAATTCCTGTAATTATATTGATATTAACAGCTTTTACTGTAAAATTAATTCTGGTTTTAGCTATATTATCAAAATCCAAATTTGACTATGCAGAGAGATTAAAAGTAGGTTTAGGATTGGCAACAGCAAAAGGTGAAATGTCTTTAGTTATAGCAAAGGGTGGGCAGGATGTAGGTGCAATTACTTCATCTATATTACCAATACTAAGTGTTGTTACAATAATTACATCTTTTGCTACTCCATATGTACTAAAGTTTGCAAATAACATAAGATTTTCTAGCTCGAGTGATAAAATCAACAAAAAAATTGATGATGAAAATGATGATAAATCAAAATAGATATCTATAATTTAATAGACATTTTTAACTATTAGGTATCTTAAATCTATGATAAAAAATAAATGTATATTGAAGTTTTTTATAAAATAATATTTTATATCCATTTGGAACAATAATAGTTTAGAGTTTATATTGAAGTATAAAATATATCGATATAATAATATTTAAATATAAGTTATTTTAAGTCCAAAACATTAGACAAAATAACTCAGAAACAAAAGAAGACAATCAAGAAGGAGAAGAAATCATTATAAAATCAGAAGAATTAATTATCATAACTATATGTAATTTTTAATTAATTTATATGATATTAGTATTATTCTCATTATTTGTCCTTTGATCT
>DASVFI010000014.1:0-2303 GCA_036380115.1 Nitrososphaeraceae archaeon
AATCTTAGATGAAGCAGATGAAATGACCACAGAGGCTCAAACAGCTTTGAGAAGAATTATAGAAGATAGTGCCAGAACTACTAGGTTTATTTTTATTTGTAATTATCTTTCACATATCATTGAACCAATACAAAGTAGATGCGTAATTTTTCGATTTTCAAAGGTTTCTGAGGAAGAAGTAATTGAATATTTGAAGGATATTTGTAAAAGTGAGGGAGTAAAAGTCGAAGAGAAAGCACTTCGTAAAATATATGAACATACAAATGGTGATTTAAGACATTCAATCAATATATTGCAAGCTGCCTCAGTAAATGGAAATATAAGCATCCAGCAGGTTCAAAATGCAATAGGTATATCTGGAAAAAGTATAATAGCTGAAATAATAAAATTAGCCATTGATTCAAAATTTAATGAGTCTAGAATAAAATTATTAGAATTACTATATGTTTATGGAGTTTCAGAAACAGATTTTCTAAAATATGCCAATGAAGAGATTTATAAGCTTGATTTAAAAGATCCCTATGAAATTTCATCTATAATTGCAGAATACGATTACAGACTCGCAAATGGTGCGCACCCTGAAATACAACTAGCAGCCTTTTTAGCACAATTATGCAAAATAAATTTGAAAAACGACAAATCTAATTAAAAATCATCCTCGAACTCATCGCCACCATCCTCTTCTGTTACATCATCGAAATCTTCTTCGAATTCTTCACGCTCTTCCGCGGTTTTATATGGAATATCTGCTTCTCCTAAGTTTCCACAAACTGGACACTTAAATTCGATTGTTTGACCTTCAAGGTCTAGTAGAAATTCTTTGGTGAAGACCTCATCACAGTTGGAACAAACAAGAGTAGTTTGTATATTTTCTTGAGTGAATTTATGCGACTGTACCCGAAAGATTGTGTTCACCATACTTATTTTACCTATAAAGATTCGGTCTTTATTATAACCTTATCTTTTTATAAATCTAAGGTTTGTAGCAAAATAACCATTCTAAAAATATTAACTCATACCCAATAATTTATGCATTTGTGGAATCACTCTTACATCTTTATAATAATAACATACTTCATCATATATTTTCAATATTTGCTTAGTAGATGGAGAGTCATATTGATAGCTAGGCTGTAGTGTTATACCACTCAAATTACTAATATTTGGACGATCAAAAACTCTAGAAAGTAAGTCTCTAACTTCATCTAATGTTGTGGAATTTGTAAATACGATTTTTATAAATGAAATTTTATCGGTCCTATTTAATGAAATATCTAAACATCTTAGTTCATTTTGTAAAAGATTTTCATAGTATTTGGATTCGACTACTTTTGAATCAGATGTTTTAAATTCAACTTTACAAATATCAAAATAAGGCAAAACCAATTCAAACCTTTTCCAGTCAAAACAGGATGATTCTAAATATGTTTTAATCTTTAATTCATTTTTAACAAAATCTGCCAGAGCAATCAATGATTGAGTTTGTAATAAAGGTTCTCCTCCTGTAAAATTGACTTTATATAGGTTAGGTTGAAGATGTTGAAGGATAAGATATTTAGCTTCATTTATGGTATAACTTTTGCCGCTTTTAGGAGACAGAGAATATTTTGTATCACACCAATGACATTTGAGATGACAGCCTGAAAAACGGATAAATAAAGTCTTTGTTCCTGCAAGAATGCCCTCGCCTTCAATGCTTACAAATATTTCATTTAATTGAACCTTGTTATTTCTATTTGTAATAGAAATACCGCCATTATGGCCATCATGGTCCTTATAATTATCAGTACCATTATTGATTTTAGGGTTAATGACTGACATAATTTGTTTTATCCTCCAAACCAGCATTCAAAATTGCTTGTTTTCGATTCATGCAAGACTCACAAATCCCACAATGTTTTGAAAGGTTAGTTTTTTTATCGGTAGATCCTAAATAACAGCTCCAAGATTGAAAAATTTTGTCGCCCAATATTTTATAGCCTATCAAAAGCAATTCAGATTTACTTAAGTTGTCAATGGCAGGAGACCAAATATGAAGCTTTTTTCTTATCCCCTTTTTAATTCCATCAATTTCAGACATATAAAGTACTTTTTCTAGAGAACGTGTAAAAGACGGACGACAATCAGGATATTGAATATCTCCCGAATGAGCACCGTATATCACCAGAGGAATATTTAAAGAAGTCGCCCATACAGAAGCAAGAGTTAAAAAAACAGTATTTCTTAAAGGTACGACCATGCTATAGTCAAAAGTTGATGGAATTTTGGATCTAGATCCGGTCAAAATATTTGTTTTCCCAAGC
>DASVFI010000015.1:0-9943 GCA_036380115.1 Nitrososphaeraceae archaeon
ATAAATATTTCATAGTATTCTACGATTTACTAATTATAGGTATAAATCTCGTATTTTTGTATTTTTTTGCATCTTTGCATTCAATTATATATCTTATGTTCCTATATTATGGTATGCAAGAATATTGTCATCAATAAGAAAGAAAAAATCAACCAAATTGAATCCAACCATCTTACTTAAGTTGGTAGGTAAATTCTTTCACCTCTCTCATCGCCATCATAGGAAACCTACTAACTTAAGTATTAATTGTTAAATAATTCTAAATAAGAATAAAAATTTAATAATGAATTACCTATTGTATAATTCAAAAAGAAGATTCCCAAATCTCCTCAATTTTGAATTGTTATGTTAATAATGCTGATGGTATACCATCCATATCCAGTCAAATAAAGGTTTATACGGGAAACATCATTCTAATTTCTATAGATTTTTATTTTTTTTTTTGATTTTGTAAATAATATAAAATTTCAATTTAATTTCTATCATTTGTATATCCAATAATTTTTTTGTTTGAAAATAACTATTATTAAATGTCTAAACTCTATGAGCAAATTTTGCATTCTTATTTCAGAAAATGCATGTATTATAATAATTATATAGAATGAGATTCAGTCTTAGTTTATGATGTTATCGGCTCTGGCTAAAAAAAGCTCGATTAAAAATGCATTAAAATTGATATTTAGTGGATTGAGCATAATATTTATTGTGATGTTATTGTTTATGGTAGTTCACGATGCAATGACAGGTGCATCTTCACAAACAGCAGAATATTGTGCAAAGTATGGCTTTTTAGCATCGCCTGATTGTTGATAAATATTATTGAAAGACAAACCACTTAGAATACATATCAAAGGAAAAATAGAATGATGCTACAATATATTGTATTTAGCTTTTTATTATTAGAAACTTAATTTGGATTATTTTATATTTAAAATGTATGTGGTAGTATAATTCCATCCAACAGGACCATTATATTGATTCCCTTTAATCTCTATTGTAGAAGTTGCATTAATATCACCTTTTACTTTTAATTCATGTGTGCCAGCAGGAAGAGGTTTAAGGAATAACCAATTTCCATCTGCAACAGCATGTGTGGTCTGAGAAGTTAGATTCAATATATTATTTTCTGGTAAAGTAAAATTGAAAATGTCAGTCTGGAGACGATAATTTTCTAAATTTGGTACATATACTTTATTAAGTGAAGCATTTACTCCAACTACAAGGTCTTGCATATGTTTAGCACATTCTCTTAGTTCATCTTCAGTTTTTAGCATTGGAAATTCTGCATAAGAACATTCAGAATTTAATAGAGTTATAAGTAAAGCAGTATTTTCAGGGATTTCACATGTACGGATAACTGGATGTTCATAAGCTAAGGTTAGAAACCAAACCGGACCACTTTGATTTTCACTGCAATATTTTCCAGTATCATCGTATGAGGGATTTTTATCCCAAGGAATAGAATATGTCCATTGCCACCATTTCTCAGTCCAGTCTGCATATGAAACATTAAAAGGATTTGAATCAATGTTATAAACAAGGTTAGAAATATCTAGATTCGTATTATTATTATTATTATTTACAAAAGCAGTATTATTAGAATTTACTCCACTAATTGATATTACATTATTAGCAGAGTTTACCAGAAATAATAATAAAATCAAAGTAAAAAGACTTGTTCTAAGAAATAATTTTTTCATATAATGACACATATATCATATTCTTTTAACTTTTCTATTCTAGTTTTATTCATCTGATTCTGCATATATGGATTGTAACATTATAGTTTACAAACATCAAAGGTTTTCTTAATTTTCTGAGAGTTTGTATAAAAAAATGATAAAGTGCATAAGAAAATAACCGATGCATACAGTTACGAATTAGCAAATGGGCAAAATCTATTTAATGAAAAGTATTAACACAATGATAAGCTTTAGGATAATGAGATAAAATAGTAAAATGAATATTGACAGAAACAAGAACAAGAAGGTTGCAGTAGTAACTGGTAGTTCATCTGGAATAGGACTTGAAACTTCTTTGTTATTAGCTAGGAACGGTTTTTCCACATATGCTACAATGCGCAACCTTGAAAAATCTAAAGCAATTAGTAATCTAAAACAAAAAGAAAAATTATCATTGGAAATTTTACAACTTGATGTCAATGATGATGAATCTGTTAAAGAAGCAATTCAAAAGATAATAAATGAACAAGAAAGAATAGATGTTTTAGTTAATAATGCAGGATATGCTTTAGTAGGACCATTTGAAGAGCTTTCTGTTAAAGAATTCAAAGAACAATATGAAACTAATGTATTTGGTGTTATAAGAGTTACCCAAGCAGTATTACCAATAATGAGAAGACAAAGAAATGGTACAATAGTAAATATAAGTTCCATAGCTGGTAAAATAGGATTTCCACTTTCTTCTGCTTATGTAAGTTCAAAGTTTGCTTTAGAAGGATTTTCTGAATCAATGGCTTACGAGATAGAACAATTTGGAATAAAAGTTATACTGATAGAGCCTGGTGTAATCAAAACTAATTTTAACAATAATTTAAAGATAGGTAATAAAGTCACTACTGATTCTAATTCACCGTATGCAGAAATGACACAAAAGAGAATTTCAAGATTTAAGCCTAGATTTGAAAGTGGTACTCCTCCAATAGAAGTAGCTAAGGTCATTTTAAAAGCAATTACATCAGCAGAAAATCCATCATCATCAGTATTAAGATATCTAGTAGGAAATGATGCTTTAAAGTTAATAGAGATAAGAAATAATACGTCAGATAAAGAGTTTAGAAAAATAGTAATAAAAGGTGTCCTATAATTTCTCAACAATAACAATAATAATAATGAGTATTGTATTTGATTAGACTAATTAGAATAATCTATTGTAGAATTGCTACTATCTCATATTTAGCTTTTATTATTAGAAACTTATTTTTGATTTAAAAAGAAAAAGAAAGGAAATTCTTATTATGGTAGGTCAAATGTTGCACCTGGTCCAATAGGTAATCCCCCTAATGTATTAAGTGCTCCTCCGGCTTGTGCGTTAAGTCCAGCAACTTCTTCAGATAGTAATTCTATTCCTGCTTCAATTAAACATTCTATTATATCGTCTATTCTATCGTCTTGTTCTGGTAATACCACCTCAAGGTAAAATCTTACAATTTCCTCCGTAACAAGTCCACTACTAAATACAATACAAGCTTGTTCTATAGTCACAGGAACAGGAACATCGAAAGCGACTTCTAAAAATTGCTCAAGTTCAGTAGCACTTAATATTTCTGTAAAACATTCTTCACAAGTTATTGTTGGTTCTGGTTCTGGTATTGTTTCATTGATAACTACTATATTGTTTTCATTATCGTTGTTATTTATACAGACAAATCTAAAGTCATTATCATTTTGTTTGTATCCATCTCTCCAACCATTAGCAGTTGTTGTTTGACCTTCACCTTCTGCTTGTGCCTCAGTTATGGCATCATCGTCATTTGGTACACCTAAACTAACATCTACTCCATTGTTATTGGAATTAATATTATTGCATTTGATTTTATTGACACTACTGCTATCTTTAGATTTGTAATAGCTGTTATCGGGGTATGATGGGTATTCTGATTCATAGCTATTATTGTTTGTGTATTCAGATGGGTATTGGGGGTCATATCTATTATCTTCATAGTATGGCTGTGCGTGTGCTGATGGTAATATTGTAGCAATTGTTCCTAGAAATAAAAGAGTTGCTAAAAATATTGCATTTGATTTTAGCGAAAATATTTTATTCAATATTCAAATATGCTATACTTTGATATATCTAAAGTGCGAATGATAATAAAGATTGTTTGGACTTAAAGTTGTAATAGTCGATTTTTTAGATATTAATATAATAAGATGAATATAGTGAATCAATCATTATAATCATTCATTGGCCAAGTGAGATGATGTATGACAACAATAGATTACTAGCAATAATAATAGACATAAATAATCTTTAAGAATTGTTAACTAACAGAAATGAGAATAATTAAAATATTTTTAATATTGTCAATAATATTGGCAGCTATGACTTTTGTAGGGGTGGAGATTAATCCAGTAATTACTATAGAAGAAATATACGGAGGATTCATGATATTCTCTTTTTTCTTCGGCGGAACTCTTGCCTATGCTGTTTCACTATTGGCATTTCGACATTGGAAAAAGAAGAACATAATGTCACCAAAGTAGAATTTAGTAATTCTAAATAATTATCGAGTCTTAATTTGTTAAATTTTATATATTTTTGTATATCAAAAAAATATTAATTAACTAGTCATTTCCGATTGTAGCTTGTAATAATTCTCCAATTTCATTATGCATTTTAGAAAATTTAATCCTTTTTCTGTAGTCTTGAATGTTCTAGTTCCTACAAGATATTCTAAGAGATTGTTCTCAATCAATACAGAAAGGTATTCCTTTAATTGGTTATAACTTAGAAAAGCTATATACATAATTTTTGTCTTGGTTGCTCACCATTAGTTGAATATAGCATCATTGCAACTATTTCTGTTCTACTTCGATTTTTCATCTAAACTAAGCAATTTAGGTATTTTAAGATATTGCCCGAATAAAGGTAAAGAATAACTAGAATAGAAATCTTATCATCAATAAAAGAAAAAAATAACTATAATTATAATCAAAGAAATGAAAAAAAGTTTCAATAATTTTCGACTAGATTTCACCTTGCTTTTTAACAATCCTCTTGTCTTTTTAGCATGACAATTCGGACATAATGCTTGACAGTTAGATAACTTATTATTTGACCTATCTCCGTTTTTATGGTCATAATCCCAAACTCCAGTATTTCTTTTACATATTGCGCACTTGTAATTTTGATTCTTTAATATCTGTATTTTTACTTCGGCAGAGAAGTAGCGTCTCTCTTTTGTTCCATGAGTTAGCTTCCAGATAATAATTCCTACTATAATAACAAAAAATAATACCAGAAAGAGAGAATCATAATTAATAGAATCTTTGG
This sequence comes from Nitrososphaeraceae archaeon, assembly GCA_036380115.1. GTDB lineage: Archaea > Thermoproteota > Nitrososphaeria > Nitrososphaerales > Nitrososphaeraceae > TH1177. The sequence continues at coordinate 5,017 of DASVFI010000015.1, forward strand.
AATTAACAAATTGATTATAGTAATCTCTGGCCTCCCACCAGCCATTCTCATCATCACTTTGAGCTGTTGAACCGTCTACAAAGATAAGTACAATTAGTAAAGATACTACTAATGCAATTCCTAGAACTAGTAAAAAGATATTATGGTTATTTATTATTCTCTCTTCTCCTAATGTGAATATTTAACTAAAAAAAGATTTACAACAAATTATTTAACTTCTTTACATTAGTAACAAAGCTATTTAGAAGAAAACACAGGAGTTAGCTTGAAGATGATTGACATACCTCAGATATTTTGAAATCATGTGAGTTTATGGTTTTTATTCTTTTAAATGTGAAGCGATAAAACTATTGATAATCAGTCATACTCAAAATCTGGGTCATCTTTTATTTTTCCTTCTTCGAGCATATCATAAAGTTTGTTGCATTGTTCTTTGTTTTCCTCATAGTCTTCTGAAGGACCACATAAAACAGCTACATCTCTTTCTGATAATCCATCTTTCTCATTGTCTTTTTCCGCATAGACTATTAACTGGTTTTCTGTAATTGATGTTATACTAAATATCATTGATAATGTCAATATTGTTAATAAAGTCTTAATCACATAGGTCGACAATATTTATTACATTAATAAAAATATTGGTAAATGTTAGCTTATAGTAATCAGTAGTTAATTTTTCGGGTGTCTAAAAATTAATCATGTGTGATAAAAAAGATTAGGTTTTAGTAAAGCAATCGACAGAACAGTATTCTACCTGTGCTTCTTCAATCCCTTCATAAAGTATAATTTTTGCTATAGTTTCCGACCCACAGATTTTACAGGACATTCGATATAAATAAATAAACAAGTTAAAAAAAGATAATGTCATCAGCAGTAATCATCTTTGTCATATTTTTTTGTTCAATCAGAAAAGTTATTTTAAGATTGTATATTAGCACAGATATCAGTACGGACCAGTAGAGAGTAATACCGATAGCGGTGCAAAAATAAGAGTCTCTTTTAGATTTACTACTATCTTATATTTTGCTTTTATTATTAGAAACTTAATTTGACTAATTTAGCTATTTAATAAATCATTAACTATTCTAATTAATTCTTTATTTTCTAGAGGTTTTCTAATAAAAGTATACACTGGAGAAAATTTGTATGCAACATCAAATAGAGATTCACCTGCTGTCAGAAAACATATTTTTGCTTTGACGTCCCTTTTTTTATCTCTCTAAAGAATTGAAATCCATAATATCTGGCATTTGTATATCAAGAAGTATTAGGTCATAAAACTCCAATTTGAATTCATCAAGTGCTATAATAGGCTTATTATAGACTATGATGACTTGACAATTGTTGACTATTATTGATTATGGAAAGACCAAAAATAATCTAGAAATATTTAATAAAAGTATAATAACGTTCTCGCTGATTGTATTATATGATAACTAGGAATGATATTTTAAACTCCTCTACTAGCCTATCAGAAGTAATAGATAATAAAATAAAAATATTTGCAAATGATATTGATAATTCTGATAATTTTAATCCAAATGAAGTTGATGTTTTGATGAGAGCATCATATTTGTTAACAAAATTATCTTCAATTAATGCTGAACTTCAATCAGTTGAAAATGAAATTATCAGCATCCAGAAATCAGACCATACAACAAAAGAGAATAAAATGTTTAATAAAATTCTCAAAGAAGAGATAAACACACTAAATTGGACTCTACAAAAAATTAAGAATTTTTAGAAAGTACAAACACCATACTAATTATTTTTTATTTTTAAATCGGCAACCTCTTGTTATTGGTAGTAGAGGAATTAATTAGTTTTAGTTATAGATAGGATTAACAGCATACAACACTAATGCTTACTAAAAAATCATATTTTACTTTAGATAAAATTTTCTAATGTTGATTAACTTATTACTAGCACTAAACGTCTGAAGTGGAATCGTCAATGTAGTAGGGTTCTACTACTACTATCTTATATTTAGGTTCTATTATTAGTAACTTATTTTAAATTGATTTAACAATTAATTAATTAATTTTTCTTAAAATACTAGTGACATAGTTGGGCTATTAAAGTAACAAACAAGAGGTTCGTTAAGGCTCATGTATTACTATACATGTCATCTAGCTTGGTTTTTCAGTCCAAAGAACTCCAAACAGAACCTCTTGATACTTAATATTTAGATAACATAGTTAAATAAAGTTATATGCAAATTTTCTAATATGTTACTTTCTTTAAGTAATTTAGTACTTTTATATAATATAAAATTTAATAATAAATAAATAACATGGATTATAGTATTGCTAATTAATATATCTGGGGTTATTCTATGGTGCAATTAGGCATTAGAAGAACTTGTTGTTGTTGTTGTTACACATATTAGAAAATACAATTTTTATCTATGGCGATGTCTTTTAATATAGTATATTATTTTAATTAAACTCATTGTGGTAAAGTATTGTTAATAAAAAAAATAAATTAAATTATAAAAAATGTAAATTACTTTGCTAAATCTTGTAATCCTTTACCTAGAGTTTCTGCTAGACCTTTTGCACCTTCAGTGATATTGCTTCCTAACTTCTTTGCTCCTTCACCGACGTCTGCTCCAACTTCACTAGCATTACCTTGAATTGCTTCACCTGTTTGATTGGCTGATTGACCAGCAGATGAGGCTGTTTCGCTAGTACCTTGTTGCATACTCTTACCTGTTTGATTGGCAGACTGTCCAGCATCTTGCATAGTTTGATTTGCTCCATCTCCTTCAGATTGTGCAAATGTTGGAATGGTAAATGTTGATAAAGTAAGGACAGTTGTAATGATTGATACTGCTGCTGGCACTATTATTAGAAATAGTTTATTATACATCATCATATCCAATCAACTACCCTTTCTTTGCCTTTCTCGGCTTCGTATTCTTCTCCGGTATCTCTATCAGGGTTATCAATTTTATTGCCTACTGCTTTTGCTCCTGCTTTTATTTTGTCATCTAATCCTACATCTTCTTCTGTTTCGATTTTTATGTCTTTATCGTTTTCCATTGTAATTGTTAATATGTTATCTAGTATATATAATGGATTATTAGCATTAAGATAAATTTTAGGAAACTTTTGTTAATCTATGCGTTAGAAAAGGTAAAATTATAATAATAATTTGTGTGTTTTAGTATATCGAAAAATATTAAATTAATTCATCACCATCATTTTCGATTGTAGTATGTAATAATTCTCCCATTGCATTATGCATCTTAAGAAACTTTAATCCTTTTTTTGTAGTCTTGTAAGTTTGCTACAATAACACCCTTTGATGAATACATCCCCTGTGAACCAACCTTGAATGGACAAAATCATAAAGTAGTAGCAATAATAATAAGAACAATTAAAATAAAATCTTTGATATTGATAGTTATAGAACTAAGTTAAGGAATTTCTGCTAATTATTGAATATCTGAAAAATCGTAAATTCCAAGTTATCAACATATAGCATATATAACTATATTTAATATACGTAAAATTCTAAATTATGCTTTTGCATATAAATTGCATGCTTATTCTTTATAAAATAATTATAATAATGTGAATGTTAGGGTTCTATTACTTGTATTTAGATTTTATTATTGAGAACTTATTTAAAATAATGTAATTGTTCTAACTAAAAAATAAAAAAAATTAATTTTATGTATAACTATTATAAATATTGTATTATTTGAGCTAATATTTTGGGTATATTTGTCCACGAATTTCACCATCAGGATATTTTTTTGTATGTATATCTATATACATTTCACCAGACCTCAAATACTTCATTATTACATCTATGACATCTTCCGCTTTTCCACTTAATTCATACTGGAACGAATTATTTTTAGAAATATTCCCAGTAGATAGTATTCCAGTTTTTTCATAGTTTGGAAGAATTGTTAAGTTATTACTAAGTGTACCATTTACTCCATAAGTACCTTGATGAAGATGAACTTGAGTAACATCCTCTATATTACTAACACTAATATTATAAAGTAAAAACTTAATTCAGAAATATCATTCTTATAAAATAATGAAGCATTTCCCGATGCTGTAGTATTAACTGGAGGTGATACCTGTCTGTCATCTAATACTGTTTCAAATATGCTGCCTTCAGTAAGAGGAGCAAAAACAGAAGTTGTACCAATTAATCCATAACATATTATTAATAAAGTAAGTGTATAAATCATATTTTTTTTATATTATTACACAAAAATTTTTTTATAAATTTCATTATTATAGCTAAAAGTAAATGTTACTTAAGTTTTTTTATTAGCAAATATAATTGAAAAATTAATTAGCCTAGTTAAAACATCTTTCAGTTTTAATATTTCAACAGCATTTAATATTGTTATGTTTTTAGTTAAATTAGCTATTAAAAAAATGATATATTTTAATTTCATTTTATCGCCAAATATGGTATATCCTATGCATGGTTCATGTATTGACAACTCCTTATTTTCAAAGTATACAGAATCTATTATGAAGAATAGTTTGCGTATTCTGGTGTTTTATTCGGGCAAAAGTTAGAAACTACTATCTCTTAATTTGAGTATTTATAAGTATGGATATGTAGAGTTTAATACCGATAGCTATTCAAAAATAAGAGTCTACTATTGTAGATATATTACAATCTCATATTTAGCTTTTTAGTAGCTTGATTAGATTTGTTTGAAATGAATGGAATAGTATAGCATGAATCTAAGATTGACATTTTATATCGTAAATAAAATAAAAAGAGGGGTATTATGTCTTTGAGAATCTCTTACCAACAATTGTTCCTACCAAAGTAAAAGACCCAATGATTGCAGCAACAAATACAGTATCTGCTGTTGATGCTAAGGGCTCACCTACGACTCCCATAAATATTGAATATATAATTATTATAAATCCAATCAATGCGA
>DASVFI010000016.1:0-25179 GCA_036380115.1 Nitrososphaeraceae archaeon
TAACATTTCTTTCATTTGTTTAATCTTATAAGACAATTATTAGCTTTGTGGTTCTTCCTCTGGTTCTTCCTCTGGTTCTTCCTCTGGTTCTTCCTCTGGTTCTTCCTCTGGTTCTCCTTCAGTTGTTGCTGCGCCTTCTTCTCCTTCAGTTGTTGCTGCGCCTTCTTCTCCTTCAGTTGTTGCTGCGCCTTCTTCTCCTTCAGTTGTTGCTGCGCCTTCTTCTCCTTCAGTTGTTGCTGCTGTTGCTGCGCCTTCTTCTCCTTCAGTTTCTAGAATATCGCCGAAAAATCCTGTTCCTGTATCTAGATCAGCAGCTTCCTCTTGTCCTGCTTCTCCTCCTTGTAGATTTTCAGGAAAAGTTGTTAATCTCTTATCGGGTGTTTGTTCTTGTAGTAAAGTTTGTAATCCTGTTCCTTCTTCTGAAGTTGGAGGTGTTGTCTTTGTTGTTGCATCTTCAGGTTGTCCTTCTTGTCCTGTCTCCGTTGGTTCTTGTAATAATCTTAACAATCCAGGTTGAGTTCCTTGGGTACCTTGAGCTTCAGCCGTTTGGATACCATCTTCTTCTTGTTGAATTGCTTCTTGAACAGCAGTTTGTGATATTGCCTGTTGCACATCAGCACCTGTTGCTAGTTGTGTTGCTACTTGTTGTATTGCTTGATCAACCGTTTCGGTATCACCAGCTTCTAATTGTTGTGCAAATTGTGAAATAGATTGCAATACTGGATTATCAGTACCGCCTTGGGCTACTTGAGTTGCTATCTGTGAAATAGTCTGAGAAATATCGGCTTGTCCTCCCTCCTGTTGTGCTGTTTGAAGGGCAATTTGTTGAATTGCTTGTTGGACCTCCGCAGGATTGGTACCAGTTAAGCTAGCTACTTGTTCCGCTACTTGAGTAATTTGCTGGTTGATTTGTTCTCCTCCAGGTATAGCTGTTTGAATAGCTGCTTGTGTAATTGCCTGTTGTACATCAGCACCACCTGTAGATACTTGCTCAGCAAATTGGGTAATAGCTTGATTAACAGCTCCTGTATTGCCCGCTGCTACTTGCTCCGCAATTTGAGTTATAGATTGAGCTACTGGGCCATTTGGATTTTGGGCTATTTGTGTTGCAAATTGTTCAATAATTTGAGAGACATCACCACTGGCACCTTGTTGATTAGCAAGCTGACTAGCAAATTGACTTAGTGTCTGTTGTATAGTGTCTGGACTTTGACCTGTTGCTTGGGCTATTTGTGTTGCAACCTGTGTTATTTGCTGATTTACATCTGGTGTGGCTGCTGCTTGTGTTGCGGCCTGTGTAATTGCCTGTTGTACATCAGCACCACCTATAGATACTTGCTCAGCAAATTGGGTAATAGCTTGATTAACAGCTCCTGTATTGCCCGCTGCTACTTGCTCAGCAATTTGAGTTATAGATTGAGCTACTGGGCCATTTGGATTTTGGGCTATTTGTTGTGCAAACTGTGAAATGGTCTGAGCAACATTGCCTCCCTGTTGTTGTGCAGTTTGAAGGGCAATTTGTTGAATTGCTTGCTCTACTGCTGCAGGATTAGCTCCAGTCTGTTGTGCTACTTGTTCTGCAATTTGTGTTACATTACATGGTTGATTTTGAGGACAGTTTACAACTTGGTTAATTACCTGTTGTATAATGTTTTGTACTATAGTATTTCCTCCGCCTCCTCCTCCACCTGAACTCTTACTTGATTGGGATGCTGCTTGCTTTATTGCTTGATCTGCTGCAGCTGCTTGGGTCCCACCACTTGCTAATTGTGTTGCAAGTTGAGTTATCGATTGAGCTACTGGGCCATTTGGATTTTGGGCTATTTGTGTTGCAAATTGTTCAATAGCTTGAAAAGGATCTCCTCCTTGATTTGCTGTTTGAAGAGCTATTTGAGTAATTGTTTGTGCTATTTGAGAGGGGTTTGTATTAGGCTTACCTTGTGCTACTTGATTAGCTACTTGACTAATTTTCTGTACTGCATTGGTTTCAATTGCAGTTTGAAATGCTTGTTGTACTATTGACTGACTTACATCTTGTTGTCCACCAGTGGCTGCTTGTGTTGCAATTTGTTCTATTACTTGGTTTACAAGACCTTTATTTCCTGCTACTTGTTGTTTTGCTAGTTGGGCAATAGATTGAGCTACTAAACCATCAGGATTTTGTGCTGCTTGGTTGGCAATTTGTGTGATGAGTTGATTAGTATCTGTACCTCCTTGAGCAACTTGGGAAGCTAATTGAGTTATAACTTGAGAAAGAGCTCCTGTATCTGCTCCTGTAGCTGTTGCTATTTGATTGGCAATTTGGGTTATTTGCTGATTGATATTAGCCCCTCCTGTTGCTGGTGGTGGTGAGGTATCTAGTCCATTTGTTGCTGGTGGGGGAGTTACTCCTGTTGTTGTTGCTGTTTGTTGAGCACTTTGAAGGATATTTTGAGCTATTGGTCCAGTTGGATTTTGGGCGACTTGGTTAGCAATTTGGGTTAAAATTTGGTTTATGTTGCTCTCTCCTCCAGTTTGTGCTGTTTGTGAAGCTAATTGTTCAATAGTTTGAGATATTGTACCTGGATCTGTGCCTGGATTTGCATTAGCTATTTGATTCGCTATTTGTGTTATTGTCTGATTAGTTGTTGATCCACCGAGTGGTCCTATTGGTGATGAAAATATCTGTACTGGAAAAAAGATCAAAATGACTGTTAAAAAACTTACTGTTAAAATTTTGGTGTCAAAAATTGTTCTTATACTTTTTTCTATGGATTTCTTACTGAAATTTTTATCATCCATTATTACTCATAGAAGAAAGGTAATATATAAGGAAATTGATTTTTGTTAGTAAACTAATTTTGTATCAATCAAAGAGTTTGCATAAATGACAAATTTTTTCTAAGAAAAACCTTGTTATGTTGTTTCATTCAAAATGGTGTAAGGAAAAATTACCATTAGTAGTGGTATAATGTCTCTAAAACCTATTTAATTTTATAGTGTAATTATAGTCAAAAAACTGAGAGATACAAACTGATTATTAATTCTTCTTATTGTAAAAGAAATAATAAAATAATAAAACGATTCTTTAACAAATAATGAAAAAAAAACTCTATGAAAACTAAAACCTCAATACTTTAAGAGTTATCTATTTTTTTTAGTTTTAAACATTTTTATCCATTAATTAAATATATTATCTAAGTCATCAATGAGGTTAATCTGTTTGTGAATCATCTTAAATACCAAACAATACAATTCACTATTTTTATATAACATTTTTACTTCTCTTTCTGTCATTATATTAAAATAAAGAAATTAATATAATCATAATATGAAATACCGAAGCAGAACCGAAATAGTCTCAATGATACTAGATGCAGCTAATGGTGGTGCAACCAAGACAAAAATTATGTATAAAGCTTTCTTAAGCTATGCACAATTAAGAGAATATCTTTCTGTTTTGATCGAAAACAATCTCTTAGAATATCTTGAAGGAAGACATAGCTACAAAACCACAGAAAAAGGATTAAATTTACTCAGAATGCATAACGAAATTGGTGAATTATTGCAAACAAGATTACCTCAAAACTAATTCTCACATTATTTTTATTTAATATATATTTGAGCTTTATTTAAAAAAATATATAATTAATATAATGTGAAATCCAATGCTTTTAGAATTTAATCAATGAAATATACTATAATTCAGTTAGTTTCCTTTATATTTTATCATTTAAAGTCACAATATTATTGTCTTACTAGGAATAAATATTGAATTGACTAAAATTTGATATAGTTATTATAATGCTCTAAATTACAATTCGTCTATCACTATTGATGAAACTAACTCTTTCATGGATATTCTAAAACAGAAAAAGTTCATACCGTTAATCCTTTAAATCGCTTTTGTTAATATTTTAAAAATGATTGTATTATTTGAGAAAAACTTGATCCTTACTTTATTATGTGTATAATAAACTTAAAATTTTATACTTGACAAATACAATAAATAAATAAAGAAATCAATAAGAAATGAATTGTTTCTTTATAAAATAATTTTTATTATCTATCAAAAAAAGAATGATATAGTTACTATTTTAGGTATAATAAATGCGGGTGGTTTTTAGAATAACAATTAATAATATTATAAGAGAAAAATATTCATAGAAGAATTTCTCTATTCGATTTTTGTATTTCTTATATATAACCACTTAATAATATGTACAAAATGAATTTATGGCTTGGAAAAGTTACTGTTTTTCTATTTTCTTTAATGTTGATTATTGGTATAGTTCATACCATTAGTTATTATTCCTATAATAAACAATTTGTCATAAATATATATGCTGTAAAGGAAGCAAAAACAGAAAAAGACCAAGATAAATCTAAAGGAAAAGAAAAAGACGAGGATAATGATAAAGATAAAGATAAAGAAAAGGAAGAAAATATTCAAAAACAAACTCTAGAGAACAAGACAAATACTCAACTCATTTCTTCTTCATATTACTACCAAAATGAAACAACAATACCATCTGTGTATGAAACTAAACCTAATGGAGAAACATATAGGTTCAACCAAACACATCCAAATGATAAAGTTCAAGTAAATAAAGAAGATAAATCAAATGTCTTTACAAAACAAAACAATGATGGAAGCTGGAGAATAGATTTTGGCAAGCCTAGAATCGATATTCATACCAAGGATGCAGGCATACTCCCTGACAAGCCAGCACAACTAAATAATTTGTCTAACGGTAAAATTCAAAGCTGGGATTTTTCAGAATTAAAAGAGATAGGATATTGGCATAAACCGAGTGATTGGAAAAATATAGAAATCACCTTGATTTTTAAATTACTTGATTCAGCACGTTCTAAAGGAGAACAGCATTCTCTTTCACTAGTAACAAGGTCTATCTCCCACAGTCAACTTGATAATGAATATAAAAAGTCTGACGATGAACCCAGATATTTCTGTGGAGGGTCAAGTTATCACAACAATATCTCAAATGAAGGTAATTTGAGAATGAAAAAAGAACAATTTCATATTGATTATGAATGGGAACGCTACAATGAAACTTTAACCGTGGGAAACATTTATGATAAAATAATTGGATTTAAAGGAATAATATACAATGTAAATGATACTGCAGTAAAACTAGAGACTTGGGTTGATACAGAAAACCAGGGAAAAGGACCATATAAAAAAGTACATGAAGGAATAGATTTGGGTAATTGGGGAGATAACATGAAGTTATGTGGTGCTAAGAAAGATGGCCAAGCAATTACATGGGGTTCTCCAATTGTTATAATCAAAGCAAATGATTTTAAATTTGATATATATGATGTAGAAATAAGAGAAATAAATCCTCCCTTATCACAATACAAACATTAGTTTTTTTATGATTTGCATATGTCTAAATATTTTTAATATCCAAAAGATTCTAATTCTTTCTAATACATGAATATTTGAATGAGAAAAGTTAGGATATTGGGATCTGGGTACGCAGGAATATTTTGTGCTGCTAATTTGTTAGCAGATTATGATAATCGGAGTAAATATGAAATAAGTATTTTTGACCAAAATTCTTCTCATCAACTTTTACAGCAAATACATTTAGTTTGTGCGGATATAAAAAAACCAAATGATATTTCATTTTCTATATCTGATCTAATGGAGGATGAACTAAAATTCTATAAGGATGTAGTAATAGGAGTAAATTTTGAAACACAGCATATTTTTACAGCAAATAACAAAGAATATGATTTTGACTATGTTATAATTGCATTAGGTTCTTCCAATAATTTCTATGGACTAAAAGGGGCAGAAGAATATTCTCAATCTTTTCGATCATTAGATGATGCAATAAAGTTACAAAAGAAAATACAAAATTTGAAGGATTACAATATTATAATATGTGGAGGAGGCGCAACAGGAATTAGTTTAGCAGGTGCTCTTAGTGAAACATTAAAAGAAAATATAAAGATAACTATAGTTGAAGCTCAACCTGATATTCTTCCGGGATGGAACCCAAAGTTAGTTAAGGCAATAAAAAAATTTCTCAATACCAATAAAATAAATCTAATTACAGATAATCCAATCAAAGAAGTTTATCCTTCTTCTGTTTTATTAGGTGATGGAACAATTATTGATAATTCTTTGTCAATTTGGACTGCCGGAGTAAAAGGCAGTGATATACAAATAATACCCCAGATTAAGAAAACAAGGTCAAATAGAATTATTGTAAATAAATTATCTCTTATTGATGGGCATAATAATGCATTTGCAGTAGGTGATATCTGTGCATTTCCTCTTAATAATGGACAGCTATCACCACAATTAGCACAATTTGCTGTAAGACAAGCTATGAACGTTGCAAAGAACATAATAAGAAAGGAGAAAGGAGAAAAAATGGTTGAATTTCATTATGAACAACCTGGTAGCATTCTTTCGCTAGGAAAGAAATGTATAGGAATCATAAATGGAGTTATTATAAGCGGTTCTCTATGTCAATATGTTGAAGATTTCCTTATAGATAATTATATCAAAACAATTAGAAATAGAGGAAGAGGTATATCTTCATTAGCCTACGAACAAGATAAATTATCACAAATTTCTTCATCACTTAATTTTATGATTACTACAGCAGCAAAAATATTGTCATCTAACTGATTTGCCTGTTCTCGCCTTTGTTATAAATTAAAAAATTGATTTTCTATTATAGTGTTATAAATGATAATAAATTAATTACTAATTAATGACCGATAATAGTATTAGCCAAATAGCAAGATCTTATTAAGAATACTTAGATTTTATCCTTATTGACTTTTTTATTCCGTTTGCAATAGAATAAATGTTCTACAATCCTGAAAAATCTAGAAAAATGAAAATATCACTGTAGGATAATACTTCTATTACATGGCTAATAAAGATTAAATTAGAGAGAGATCATTATATAATTAACCTAGATATCGTAGGAGAATAATATAAAATAATGTTAGAGCCTAAATTAGAAAATAAAAAAACAAAATTTGATGAAATGGAAAAAAAAGAGGAATTTAACTCAAAAATTAATTATAATAATTATACTTTACAATACCTTTATAATACAAATAATACTTTTTTCAAGCTTTTTATGCATACCAAAGTTTATGATAAAACTACTAATCAAAATATAGAAAAACAAGGTATATTGTTAAGGAGTTGGAATCCAATTACTAAAAAAGGTGAGCAATATATTTTCAATAAAGAAGATGGAGAAGGAGACCTAAATACCAAATCAGTTTATTTTCCTGACACGAAAACCATTATCGAAATTTCAAACAAGGAGGAAAATGAAGACATCCTTAAATTAGCAAAAGAAATTATTAGTATATGTCCACATAAAGACATAGAAATAAAATATATTAATTAATACATTTTTTCTTAATCAAGCAATGACTATATAATTTATAAAGAAAATCAATCTTAATCTCTTCAACTATCACGTAATCAATAACTGAATTCTTCAATTAAAATCTTAAAATCATTGTAAAGGGTTATTTGAATGTCCTATGACCTTATTCTCTTTCATAATTGTACAACATTTGCACTTTACTTTTACACAATCTAAAGGGTTGCCATGATTACAAATTTGACAAATACAGTTTGTACCATATTTATGAGAAATCTCTAATTTTTTCTTTGTATACAATATATACCATGATAAAATAAGGATTGTACCTAAAATAATGAATATAAGAGATAACAATACGCTAGCTCTAAACACTAGTAATATTGTTCCAAAAGCAATTACTGCAATACCTGTTATCAAAGGCCATGAAGGAATTTCATTTTCTGGATTCATTTTTAATTGTATTTCCTAATTTTTAACAATTATTTCAGATTCAGATTCTATTGTAATATTATTCTTCTTCTTTTTCTTTTTAATTTTATCTCTAACTTCTTCAAGAATTTCTTTTAATTGCTCTTCCGATAATTTACTAATTCGAGCGTCACACTCAATTCCTTTAGAGTCAAGAACTTCTTCTGTTGTTTGTATTAGTTCATCTTTCCTTTTTTTTTCTTCCTCAGTAAGCCAGTTGTAACTAATAAATCTAAAGAAGGCAAATTCACTCATATAATTATATAGACAATCTCATAGTTAACTTTTTCTTTGCATGACTTTTGTGTGTAATTCTATAATGGATTTAATTGCAGATATATATTTTATTTTCAATATTTGATACATTTTAATATAGTATTATTAAAATTTTAAATACGAACGAATGAGTCATTATATAATATTATAACGGAGAATTATATTTTTCAATTACTTTCTCTTCTTGAATTCTCATAAGGCTTCTTGTAGTCTTCTAGATATCCTGTTATTTTAGGTGAGAAGAATTCATTATATCCTTAAATTATAAATTTTTATATTTTAATTTTTTAACTTACGCTAATTGTGAATTTCTCTTCTTTTTTCTACTTTCTTTAATTACCAATTACTTTTTGTTAAATCTAATTGTAGAAAATACAATTATCACAAATATTAATTCTTATGGAATTTATAGTTTGTAAAAGGATCGGTTGATATGATTAATGAATTAATTTATGTGAAAATAATAGTATAATTATATTAAAAAAAGATAATTCTCAATGATACAATTTATTTTAATTTTTTTCCAAACGTATTTGTTAATCGTGCAAGTGCATTTGAACTATCCCATCTATCTAATCGTACTTCTATCAAGCTATACTCCTTTGGATTTTTATTAGCAGATGACAAAGCAGTTTCTAATTGTTTCTCTGTCTCTACAATATAGCTACTTCCTTTTCCTATTATCTCTGTTATTTTTGAATACTTCCAAGAATACAAATTATTAAAAGGTCCATCTAAAAGGGATCTTTCCGTACGATATCCATCATTATTTAGTAATATGATAATTGGGTTTAGATTTTCTTTGGCTATAGTACTTAATTCCATTCCTGTCATTTGAAAGGCACCATCCCCCACCAAAACTATAGGTCTAATGTTAGGATTTGATAATTGTGCTCCCAAAGAAGCAGGAATCGCAAATCCCATTGAAAGATAGAAAGCAGGAGATATAAATTCCGTACCTTTGTGAATAAATAAATCTAAACCTCCAAAAAGAGCATCACCTACATCAGCAATAACCATATTATCTGCGGTGATAAAGTGATTTAATATTGTAAATAACCCATTCACAGTTATTTTTTCATTTAAACTTTTGTTTCTCCCTATCGCCATTTTCTGTCGTTTTCTAATCTCTTTATTAGTTTGAAATTTTTTAATATTTATTTTACACAAATTTTTTAAATATTCTTTAAGTGGTATATCATCAAAATTATGGTATTTTATATAAATTTTGGAACTAGTAGCATTTATTGTTTTTTCTTGATCTACAGGAGTTGGTGAATTTCCAAAATCAATATCGGTAATAAGTGATCCTAATATTAGTACACAATCACTTTGTTCTACATATTGTCTCACATTTTGATATCCCATTGCTCCTTCATATACTCCTAAATACATGGGATGATTTTCACTCAAAACTGATTTACTCAAAGGTGTTGATACAACTGGAATGGAGGTTTTATTTAAAAATTCCAAAAGATAATTTTGAAGTCCAAATCTTTGTATTTCTACTCCAGCAACTACTACTGGATTATTAGAATTATTTATCATATTAGCAGTTTCATCTAATGCCTCTTTCATTGCTTTAGGGTTTATAATAAGATCAGGAATATGGCATTCTTGTGGTCCTTTTACTACTTTATATGCCATATCTCTAGGGATCTCTATATACACTGGAAGTTTTTGTTGAATTGCAGCTGATAATACTCTCTCTATTTCTATGGGGATTGTATTGATATCATCTAAAACAGTAGAAGCCACTGTGACATTTTTAAAAATATTGTATTGCGTATCATAGTCTTTTATCTTGTGATGAAGAAGGGATGATTTTTTCCTTTCACTTATTCCAGGAGATCCACTTATAATGACGACGGCTGACTTTTCTGCGTAGGCTTCAGCTGTGGTATTAAGTAATTTTAATCCACCGACACAATAGGTAACACAAACTGCTGCTATTCCGTTTACTCTTGCATAGGCATCAGCAGCAAATCCAGCACCTTGCTCATCACATGTAGTTATTGTCTTTATTTTACTAGTTGAGAGTTGATCATAAAAGCCCAAAACATAGTCTCCAGGTATACCAAAAATGTGCTTTATATTGAGGGAATATAATTGATTAATCAGATATTCTCCAACTGTTGTTTCAATTTCCAAATAAGGAAATATTTAATTTATTATTAAAAAAGTTTTTTTGATAAAACTATCTAATTGTATTTTATTCTATTAACTTCTTTAAATTCATATTTGTATTCTGAGTAAAACTTTTTAGAACTTTCATAAAAGTTGTCATGTTCTAAATAAATTTTGAATAAGAATGATATATATTAAATTTAAGAAATTTTATACTAATTGTTGTAATAGAAAGTTTCTACCTTCTTCATATAAAGTAGATTTTATATGTATAGGTCTGTGACAAACACATTATCACTTCCACATTTAGAAATTTCTCAAAATAGTAATAAGAGGAGTCCAGAAGCTAAATACCAAGACTATAAACAACAGTGGTATTTTCATCCAAGTTCTTGGTATAGAAGAAAAAGTGGTGAAGGCAGTTATGATGGAATTGGATGTAATCAATTTACAGGATGTATTCCAGATTGTAAATTTTATGCAGAAAAAGGAAGATTAGAAGAAAATGAAGGGTTTGATTAAATAACTTCATCTTATTTTTTTTATTATATTATCTCATCGTAAGAGAATGAAGCGAAATTTATTTTAAATATTAGTTTTAGTTAAGGAGAGAAAATTTTTATAAATCTTTAATTGGTTATTCATTACATTTTTATTTTTAGGCATACCAATATGATTGAAAATCAGCTTTATCAGGTAAATTATTTTCTAATCTATTAGATGATGTTGCTTATTACAATTGATTTATATTCTATTATTGTTTAGGGTTGTACTATTTGAAATTTAATAATATTCTATTGAGTTATTTAACTTTAAACTTAATTTTAATAAATTAAGTTTAAATTAATAACAAAAGAAATTAAAGGTAATAACTAATTTTATCATAAGTAAGAATATGATAAAAGATAAAGTTGTAGTAGTAACAGGTGCCAGTAGTGGTATTGGATACGAAACTGCTTTAACATTAGCAAAAGCTGGAGCAAAAGTAGCGGCAGGAGCAAGAAGAATTGATAAACTTGAATATTTGCAAAAAGAAATTCAGGAAAGTGACGGAGAAATACTCATTGAAAAGCTTGATGTTACAAAAAAGGAAGATTGTAGTTCATTTATAAATAACGTTATAGGAAAGTGGAATCATATTGATATTTTGATTAATAATGCTGGCATTATGCCGCTTAGTTTTTTTAAAAATCTGAAAATAAGTGAGTGGGAGCAAATGATAGATGTAAACCTAAAGGGAGTATTATATTGTACTGCAGCAGCTATTCCAAATATGATTAATAATAAATCTGGTCACATTATTAATATTTCATCAGTAGCAGGAAGAATTATTTTTCCAGCGGGAAGTGTTTATTGTGCCACTAAACATGCCATTACTGCATTTAGTGAAGGTCTACGACAAGAATTAAGTCAACGTTACAATATAAAAGTGACATGCATTGAACCAGGAGTAGTTGCTACCGACTTACCAAATACAATTACTGATAAATCCTTAGAAGGATTTATTGAATCAGTAAGAAAGATGGAAGCATTACAGGCAGCGGATATTGCTAATGCAATTGCTTATGCTGCAGATTCGCCTAGATATGTAAATGTAAATGAAATACTTTTGAGACCTCTTTCTCAAGAAAAATAGAATTATTTTCCATCATTTATTTACTTATCAGTATTTTAAAGCATAAAAAGAAATTTTCTTAATATAATTACATTCTTTATTCTTAAACAAAAAAGTAATTATATAATATCAATTAGTGCCTATAAATAGCCATTTATTATGTATCTATGATTAAGGTATAATAAAAGTCAAAATATATGCTTTTACCAAAATAGAAGTAAATGGTTTTAATCTTGTAACAATAAAATCTTTTCTCATTACTTTCAAAGTAATAGTTCAAAGACTTAAATAATTTCATTTTATTGATAGAATAATGAAATATGAACTTGTTAATTTCGCTATGCCCTCGTATAAAGAACTCAACGATATGAGCAAATATGAAAGACTCAATTTTTATAGACGTTTTTTTGCTCATAGTAGATATAATAGATTAATTATCCAACTTTTTATGATTAATTATGCTTCTAACGATAGTTTAAGGTCTGTTGTAGCAAATCTTCAGAATCAGAATCTTCTTGATTTCGATAAAACAATAAAATATATAAAAAATTCACCATATTTTTTAGACTTCTTAGAGGCGCTTAAAGAAGAAGAAGAAGCTTTAATAAAAATTATAGATGCCTATAATAACAAAATTGATTCAAATTTTGCAAAGACAAGATAACAATGAATACTCTTTGGTTCAAATATAATTAATCCATAAATATTTATTTCAAACAGATTCTGCATCTATATAAGTTATAAATTCACCTTTTTACTTTTTAATTATAATAAATGATTAAATTTGTTGTTTTTTAACATTGAAACTATAAATGAAACATGTATTAATTGAAAAAGCTTTTGATATTACGATAGTTAAAATCAATAGGCCAGAAGTATTAAACACACTAAATTTTGAACTAGTTTCTGAATTAATAGAGATCTTTAATAACGTAATTAGTGATGATAAAATAAATGCTGTTATTATAACTGGTGTTGGTAATAAAGCATTTTGTGCAGGAGGAGATTTAAATCAAGTCATAAAAATGGATCCTATACAGGCAGAAAAATATGCTTCTCATGTACATTATCTATTGAATACTATTGAAAATTTAGAGAAACCTGTAATTGCTGCAATCAATGGATATGCACTTGGAGGAGGTTGCCAATTAGCGTTAGCATGCGATATCAGAATTGCTTCAGCTAATGCTAAAATAGGACAGACAGAGGTAAAGATTGGAATTCCACCAGGCTGGGGTGGTACACAGAGATTAGCAAGGATAGTGGGTATGGCAAAAGCAAAGGAGCTTATTTATACAGGTAAGATAATTTGTGCTAAAGAAGCAAAAGAAATTAATTTATTTAATATGGTTATTTCTTTAGATAATAGCCATTCATTAGTATTTAATGATAAAAAAAATATCAATAGTCAAGAATTAAATATTTTATTGAATGCCAAATTAATTGAAGAATCTATTAAATTTACAAGAACAATTACTGTAAATGATCGTTTTGCAATAAAAATATCTAAATCATTAATAAATAAATCAAGAGATATAAATATAGAAAGTGGACTTACTTTGGAAAGATTCGGTTGTGCTCTTTGTTTTAAGAATGATAACGATAAAATGAAATTTTCTTCCGTAAAATAAAAAATGATTCTAATAGTAGATAAAATCAAATAGTGGAAATATAAATAATGTATATAGCTCGAGAAGCCCGGTCGAATCAGTTACCGCAAGGAAACTGATGCCAAATCTAGCGGCTAAACTCCTTGGTAGGGCTAGGGATTTCAGGCTCTGGATCTCTGAAAAGAAACCTGGAGACAGCAGTTCGAATCTGCTCCGGGCTATAAATCTACTTTTTTAGGTCCTGCATCAATAATTTTCTGAGAAACTTCTCCAAATTTTTGAAAATTTTGTATGAATAAGTTTGCTAACTTTGTAGCTGCTTGTACATATTCTTTTTGATTATTCCATGTCTGGGCTGGATCTAATATCTGATTAGGTACTCCTGGACATTCTAATGGTATCTCTAAATTAAATATTTGATGGAACTTAAAAGAACGTTTGTCTAGTTCTCCGTTGATAACGGAAGTAACCATAGATCTAGTGTATTTTAGATCTATTCTTTTTCCTATTCCATAAGGCCCGCCATACCAACCAGTATTTATAAGATATACTTTTGTGTTATGTTGAGTAATTTTATTTCCCAACATTTCAGCATAATTTGTAGCGTGAAGAGGCATAAAAGGAGCACCAAAACATTGTGAAAAAGTTTCTTTTGGTTGAGTAATTCCTCGTTCAGTTCCAGCTAATTTACTTGTATAGCCGGACATAAAATGGTACATAGCACCTTCCTTACTAAGCTTAGCAATTGGTGGCATTACCCCGAAAGCATCAGCAGTTAAAAATATAATCACTTTGGGATGACCTGCTAAACTTGGAATAATCGCTCCTGGTATGAATTCTAATGGGTAAACTACGCGAGTATTTTCGGTAAGAGAACCGTTAGAAAAGTCCGGACTTCTATTATCTTTGGAAACAATCACATTTTCCATTACAGATCCAAATCTTATTGCGTTCCAAATCTGGGGTTCAGTTTCCTTCTTTAAGTTGATACATTTTGCATAACAACCGCCTTCAAAATTAAAAATTCCCTTTGAGGACCATCCATGCTCATCATCCCCTATTAAGAATCTATTAGAATCTGCTGATAATGTTGTTTTTCCTGTTCCTGATAAACCAAAAAATAAAGCAGTATCACCACTTTTTCCAATATTTGCAGAACAATGCATAGGAAATATACCTTGGTTTGGTAAATAATAATTCATTAATGAAAAAATCGACTTTTTAATTTCTCCAGCATATGATGTAGAACCAATTAAAATTATTCTTTTCTTTAAATTAATAACTATGAATGTTTCAGAATTAGTATTATCTTTTTTTGGTATTGATTTAAAGTCATTTAATGCAAGTAAAATCACCTTTGGTTTGTGTTTCTTCATCTCCTCTTTTGTTGGTTTTATAAATATTTGATTTGCAAAAAGAGATTGCCAAGCCTTATCTGTTATTATACTTATAGGCAGCCTAGCTTCTTCATCAGCTCCCACAAAACCATTGAATAGAAAAAGTTCTTTATTTCTGACAAACTTTTTCATTCTTTCAAAAATACTATTAAAATTCTCTTCAGAGATTGGATGATTGACTTTACCCCAATTAACTGTTTTTTTTGTAATATTGTCCTGGACTATGTATCTATCATCTGGTGATCTTCCGGTAAATTTACCGGTTTGAACTGATAGCGATCCAGTATTAGATAAAATTGCTTCTTTTCTTTGAATTGAGAATTCTACTAAATCCGGAACTGATAAATTAGAATATAATATTTTTGGATTAAGTCCATATTTGTGGATCATTGCTAAGCTTTTTAAATTACCTTTCTCTGAATCCTTGGCCATGAGGATACCTTTACGGATTATTATTAGCATTATTTAATTGATTTCCTTTAATAACAAAAAGGTATAATCTCTTTAAATACTAGTTTTGCATTAGTCATAAATTGAAAGAATTTTTTTATATATAATCAGTAAGGTAAAGAATTTTCTCATTTTTTCATTATCATTTCTTTTAAATCTATATTAAAAAATGTATTTAATATTCCAATATAGCTTTCAACAGGGGCTGGGATATCTTGTTCACAAGATACTCCATTATTCCATGCATTTATCCAAATTGTCATACTTAAAAGTATATTTATAAACCTTGAATATCTTGATGGTGTTTCTAATTTTTTAATATAATTTTCAGATAGTAGCCACGAGGCAGTAAAATCTAGGCATGAATTACCATAAATAGATTTTATTTGTTGTTTTAAATCTGAAGCATAAATAAATGGTTTTATACACATTATGAATGGAAAATCTACTAGAGATGGCAACATAAGGCCAGGAGGTGATAATAAAGTGACTAATCGTGATCCTCTTTTCATTTCTTTTTCAATTTTTACTCTTAGTTTTTCTATGAGCCCAACATCATTAAACCAAAAAAACAAAATAGTAGCTTCAGAAATATCTAATTCTTCTATTGGTTTTTTAACAATATCTATTCCATGTATATCTTTAGTTTGATATTTAGCATTCTGAATGAATTTCTCATTCTGATCAATTCCAATGACCTTTTTAACTCCAAATTCCTCTTTCGCAATTTTTAATGAGTGAACATTATTCCCAAATCCAATGTAATAGAAAATATCATCAAACGATAATTTCGAAAATTTAAAGATGTTTCTAAATACAGTATCTGCTATTGTAATATTCGAGCCAGAAATTACTTCTGAAGGTAAATTTGAAAGAAATTCATCTATTTTCAAATTTTTTAATACTTTTTACAAGAAAGGGATATATTATTTCTTTTATTCAGATATGAAAAGCTAGCTTCAGATTATTTTTAAAAAATTTTTATTATTCCTATCTTTGTCATTCTTTATATTCTTGTTGAATAAAATAAAAAAAGAAGAATAACTTTATAAAGTGAATTCATCCTATCAAATATATGTTTGATCTAAAGGATTATTTCTCAAAGATTATTAATCAATTTCGAATGATCTCTAATAGGTCTGATCAATCATATGAAAGAATAGTTTGCCAAATTTGCAATAGAATTTGTTATAACAAAAAAGATTTAAAGATTCATCTTAGGAAAGAACATCCAGATTTAACTTCTCCTCCTACAAGAACATAGAATATTTTATTAAATAATAGTTGTTAATTATTACTGAATGAAAATAACATAAAAATTAAAAGATTAATTGTTAAATTAAACACTTAATATTATTACTTTTTAATTATAATATACTTGAAACTAAGTATGTCCTTGGATTTAATTACTTTAAGAAATATGTTGAATTTTGATTAAGTTATAGAAAAGTTAAATCCAATTTTAACTGACATAGCAATATTTACTATTGAGTTTTGTATTTGAAAAAATTTATAATCGCAAGGGATTAAATATTAAATCAAAGAATTAGTTTTGCTATTTTTCTTATTTTAGGAAATGCTGTTCCTCAATTAAAGTCACATATTCATGGGCTTTGTCGAATGGACTAGCGGTGAACTTTTGGAGATTGCCATACAAATTTTATTCGATAGTGGTGCTCCTAATGCCTTAAACGGTTTAAAGATTATGAAAGAAGTTTTGACGAAAGATAACAAATGAATAAAAAATAATTGTTATTGGATTCTCTATTTTATTAATTGGTTCATCAATGCGAAACTAATATTAATATTATGTTTTTACTTGTTTTTTTAAAAACTAATGCTCTTTTCAATAGGGATAGGACTACAACTTTTTAATATTGCTGTATAGAATCAAATTAAAGCATTTAATATTAAAAAGATATATATGGATCTCTTTTGTATGATTACCTATTTATAATTGTGCAAATACAAGTAAATTTATGTTACCATATATATAAAATTAAATTAGAAAAATTAATAAATTTCGGCTTCAGAGATACTATGATAAGTATGACAATTAAAGGGAATTTAATTATGTCTCTTATAATAGGCCCCATGATTTTTTTGAATTTGAGTCTATTTAATGCAAGTTTTGCAGAAAATTCTACCTTTCCGCTTGGTTTATCTAATACTACTGAAAAAGCTTCAAATTTGATGAATAACCAACCTATTAATAAAGAAAAAGCTTTATCAAATTTACCATTAGTTATAAACATTACCAAAAATTCCAATGCTACCGATACTGTAATTGATTTTATTATCAATCAAGTAAATAGTAGTGTATTAGATACTTCTATTTTAGAAGAACTTGCTCGTGACCGTATTCCTTTGTTAATTGATACATTAAAGAATACCAATGCTTCTAGTATTGCAGCGGAATATATATTAAATGAAACAAAGGAAGGATTATTTACAAATATTACAAGAAATTAAATCCTTTATTTCATTTTTCATTTAGTATGTCTTTCTCCGTATATCTGACATTGATGACATCTAGGTCATGAGCTATATGGACATTTTCAAAGTTTCTTTGTGCCTCATTTTTCATTAAATTGAGATCGTCATATCTTGAACTAAAATGAGTTAATATTAATTTTTTTACATTTGCATTTTTTGCAAATAATGATGTCTCTAAGGCAGTGGAATGAAACCTTTCAATTGCCTTGTTTTTTTCCTGCGCTGTAAAAGTAGATTCAAAAACTAATACATCACAACCTAGAAAAAATTGCTGTAGTTTTTTGGAAGGTCGTGTATCACCTGATATTCCTATTTTGCGACCCGGACGAGAAGGACCAGTAAAATTTTTTGCAAGTATCTTTCTGCCTTTGTGTTCGATATCAATCCCATGTTGTAATAGCCGATATAATTGACCTTCAGGTATTCCATATTTTCTTGCTTTTTCAACATTAAAAATTCCTGGTCTATTATATTCTTCTATCAAATAAGAAAAAGCAAGAATTGAATGATCAGCAAAACAAGTCTTTATACAATAATCTTTTTCTTCAACTAAAATACCTTCATTTTGTATTGTATGCACAATAACTTGATAGTTAATATTAAAATTCAATATTTTTTGATTTAATAAAATAAATTCTTCGATTCTTGGTTCACCGAAAATCTCTATGGGTTTAGTTCTCCCCATCAACGAAAGAGTTTGTAATAGACCTAAAAGGCCTAAACAATGATCTCCATGAATATGTGTTATGAAGATTTTCATTTTTTTATTCATTCCTAATTTTGATCTGATAAATTTAACTTGCATGCCTTCTCCTGCATCAAAAATTAGTATTTCAGGACCTCTTACGATGGCAATAGAAGATAAACCTCTTTGATAAGTGGGAAGAGCTGCAGCGGTACCCAAAAATACTATTTTTAACTCTACCATTTTAATCAATCATCTTAACTATGTATAAATAATTACATTACAATCTGATTAATTAGTATTAACAACGACATTGGACAATATAGGGGCTAGATCTACTTTTGAGCAAATATTTGGAATTGAATTTGTAGAAATGATTTCCTGAACTCCTGCATTTATTATTTTTTCCAAAGCATTGTCTAAAAGAAGTGCATGCGTACACAAAACAATAATATTTCGAATTTTATTTTTTTTTAATACTCTACATGCTTTTACTATACTCCCTCCAGTGCTAATCATATCATCTATCAATATTGCATCCAATCCCTCAACTACCAATCCTAAATTTTCTTCAATAGAAACTAAACCTGTCTTTCTATCTCTAGTTTTTTTAAGGCATAATATCTGTAATTTTAATAACTCCGCAATTTTTTTTGCTCTTTTTGTTCCTCCTTTGTCTGGAGAAACAATTATGGAGTTTTCAATAGTTTTATTCTTTTTTAAATACTCTGCAAGAATTGGAATAGCAGAAACATTTTTAATTGTTATTGAAAAATATGCCAAAGAAAGTTCATTATGAATATCTACTGTTATTACTTCAGTAGTTCCACAGTTTTGTATTAATTCTGCTAGTACTGAAATACTAATAATTTCACCTTCTAAAAACACCTTATCTTGTCTTGCATATGCCATATAAGGAATTATTACTGTTATCTTTGAAGCATTATCTCTTCTACATTTATGAATCATCATCAATAATTGAATTATATGTCTGTCTATAGGAGGATAAAGGGATTGAACTATTATACAATGTTTATGATCAACAGATGGAATACGTATTTTGCTTTCGCCATCCGAAAATATTTTTAGTTCTGGTTCGATAAATTCAACATTTAAATTTTTTGAAATACTCTTAGCCAAGTCTAATGATCCAGGACCTGCTATTACCACTGCATTTTTAAGCAAATAATATTAACAAATTTATTACAATCATAAAAACCTTTATTAAAATTCAATTTATAGCGTAAATAGATAAAAAAGGTTTTTTATTATGGTTTAAGTAATAGTATTGTTGAGTGATAAATCATCTAATTGTATTCAGCAAGATCACAGCAATTGTAATGGTATAATCATTGATAACCAAATGGCTAATGAGGCTTCTAGAATATGTGATTGCCCTTGTCATAACAATATGTATCAACTTATTAAAAAAGCATCTGCAGCATTAAGGATAAATGAGAACAATGATAATTTTTAATGATGCGGTATAGTAAAATAATATAAAATAAGTACTTCATTAATCAATTAATTAAATTTTTATTATAATAGTTATTTTATCTGTATTTATTTTATCTATCTCATTTTTTATAGCTTCAATAAGATGTTGAGGTGAGCTTAAACTAGAAAAATCGACTATTTTCATATCATCTAAAATATGTACCTGAGGAGCAAGATCATCATTTGATTTATTGTTTAACTTGAAAATTAAAGTATCTATCTCATTTTTTAAATTCTTATTACCTTTAATGATCTTTGCGTTATCTAACATTAGTCTTATTCTTCCAAATTTATCTAATATGACAATTGGATATTTTCTTTTTTTTATAAGGAATTGTTTTTTTATTGTCTCACATGTAAATCCATAATAATTTCTCATATCCAATATTCTTTGAACATTATTAGTTTCCAAGATAGAAGAAGCTATCTCGGTCGCCTGCTTTTCATCAATTTCTTTTCTATTGTTCTTTCCAATATCTAATTCAACATTCCCAGTGGCTATTGCTCTTAATAATGAACGTTCATTCACATATTCTGTTTGTATTGATATGGACTCAGGAACTGCGCCTCGATCAAGGGCTCTTTTCTTAATATCATCTATTATATTAGAAACATCATTTGCATCAGGCTTATCAATTGTTTTTTCTATCTCTTCATAGATCATTGCTGCTGCAACACCAATAGAGGAAACTACTTCCGCATTTTTAGCTATTTGATGATGAAATTTCCTTTTTGTAGCCATATAAGGAACCAAGACAGAAGCGCCCCCTCCTCCACCAATAAGAATAGTTTTATTTTCAACTAATTGATATTCCTTTATCATAGGATCCATTATTTGAAAAATCTTTTTAATAGAAAAATCCAGTACCATTTCTGCAGCTTCTTGATAACTTATTCCCAATTTTTCACCCAATAAAGACAGTGATCTAATTGCTGATACCCTATTTCCAAATGCATAATCTTCTTTTATTATTAAACCTAATGCATTTGCTGCACAGGTATTAGTTATTGCAATTTTTTTGTTATCGTGGGTTTGAATACAAATGTAATCAGCCGGATCATTTTCATTTGGTTTGAATGTTATTATTCTAGCATTTTCTAATTCCTTAGGTTCAACAAAACATGAATATTTTAGTCCTGCTATATGCGCAGACCGAGGGCCAACATCGATTATCCTGTTTTTTGCTATTCTAATTAGAGAACCACCAGCTACTCCTGCCACTCTTACGTCTAATGATCGTATACATGTAGGATGGTCCATTATCGTTACATATCTGATTTCAGGTTTACCATTTTTTATAATGGATATATTTGTCGATGTTCCTCCTATCTCTATAAAAACGCCATGTAAAATATGAGAATGTAATAAAGCTCCTGCAACACTAGCCGCTGGACCAGATAAAATGGTTAAGATGGGTTTATTCTTAAAAGTGTCAATATCTGTTACTCCTCCATCTCCTTTCATTATCATAAGCGGACAATGTATGTTCTCCTGCCTTACAACATTTTCAACATATTTTGCAGTGCTAATTGCTTTTGGCATTATTCCGGCATTAATAGCAGCAGTTACAGTTCTAATTTCTAATCCATAAATTCCTGTTAATTCATGACCAGCTGTAATAGGAATATCAGAATTAGTCATAACGTATTGTTCATTGCTGGGATCATCTACGCCATATGCTTCACTAACAACTAATACCTCTGCTCCTTCATGTTTAAGTGCTAAAATTGCAGAAATTACCTCATCTTTCTCTAAATATTTTGATGTATCAAGGAATCTATAACATGTGTGAAGATGTTTATTTAGCGATAGTTCAATATCTTTTATGTTCGTTCTTTTAACTACATTGGATTTTTCTAAACCCACACCCATTCCTATAATGCCTACTTTTGCTGTATCACCTTCAAGCAATGCATTGACGGCTTGAGTTGTACTATGTGAAATTAATTCAATTTCAGATCTTTGGATATGGTAATTATTCATTAATTCTCTTAGTACAAGAATTATTCCCTCTGCTACTCCTCTTTCTGAATTATGGGTAGTTTGTACAGTAGTACTACCAATAAAAGAGCCTGAGGCAATATCTATAGCTATAGCTTTTGTAAAAGTTCCACCAACATCAATACCCAATCTGATCTTTCTATTCATTAATTAATACACGTTATGTATATGCTGAATCTGTTCTTAATCTTTAGGTAAAATAATATATATTTATTCTTTTTCTTGTTTTTCTACATCGACCAAAAAACTTCTTCTATTTTTTCTCTTCGACCAATTTGTCGTAGAATCTCCTGAAATTCTTTTTTCTTATCAGAAACTAAAATTCTCATTTTACCATTTTTAGTTTTATTATTTAGGTTATTATTTATTAGAAATTTTTTTACCTCTTTAGCAATAATTTGTGAAGGATCTATAAATTCTATATGTGGATAAAGCTGATTTAATTGATCAAGTATAAATGGTAAATGAGTGCTAGATAATGTTACTACGTCAATATCATCTAGCTTTCCAAGTAATTGTCTTATTAACTGTGCAATCTTTTTTCTATTCCTTAAAAAAGTTCCATCTTCTATCATGGAAATTAAAGGTGATGCATTAAATTTTGAAACAAAAATCTCCTGAGGAATTTCAGTCTTTATTTGTATATCTAATTCTTTGCTATTTATTGTTGATTCTGTTGCCATTATTCCGATATGTTTTTTTTTAGTCATCTTTATTGCCTTTTTAATAGGAGGCCTTACACCAATTAAGGGAATATTTGTAAGTGACTTCACTTCATCAATAACTTGTATAGATGGTGTAGTTGAAGCAATTATTATTAACTTGGGATTAAATCTTTGTAGATATTTTATTGTATTTTGGACAATTTCAAACAGATCATTTTGTGACTTTTTTCCATATGGAAAATTTGCTTTATCTGCAAAATAAATTAAATTTTCACTAGGGAGTTCTTTTTTTAATTCTTTAATTATTGATATCGATCCTATACCAGAATCAAATACAACTATAGGAGAATGATTCATCTCTATAGATCTATACTTAATTAAATATAATTCTTAAATTAAAATAACCATTTCTCCTATTTTAATAATTACCATAATTATTTTGATACGTGAAGGATTTTTTGGCTTCAATAGAAGAAATAAAATAACACTTACCTACTTAGCCTTCTCTTCCTTCGTCTGATACAAGATTTATAATCATCATAAATTCAATTTCAATTATTATACTTGCTTAATTAATTACTTTATATCTAATCTTGAAATCTTTTATAATATTGGATGTATTTTAATAAATTATTTAAATTTGATGTATCATAGAATTAGTTACTTATTTGTAGACTAATAATAGTACTAACATTGACTATAAATTTTATATGTTATTTTCTGTTGTTTAATTTGATTTAGATGATGTAGGTTAGTAGACAAAATTAAAGTTTATGTTCAAAAAATCCTTAAATTTCTTTCTGTTGGAGGAGGAAACTCTTGCAAGACATATTGAAAGATCAATATTATATTTTCGAAATGTAAATAATCAAAAAAATTAATTTTAATAACAAATTGTATTCTATGGTTGATAAAGCAATTGTTTGCATTATACTTGCTAAATCAATACTTTGAAAATCAGCAAATATAGTATCTCCTTTATATTTATTTCAATTTGGAGAATACAAGTAAAAATTTAATCTGTCTTAATACTGACATCATATCTCATACCAATATCATGCTTATAAAATCCAAATTTTTCATAAAAGCCAGAGTTATATTTAGAACAATTTAAAATAATTTTATAACATTGTTCTTGAACTGCTAACTCTAATGCTTTTTCTACAAGAATAGAACCAATTCCTAAATTTTCAAACCCTTTTCGTGTTACTACGTCTTCTATGTGGCAAACCTTTCCGCCATTATGAATAAATTTTTGTTCTATGATAGTTGTAATTGATCCAATGATTTCAGTATCATTTAAAGCTACAAAAACTTTAATGTTTCCTGATTTTTTTATTTTTTCAAATATGTTTTTAGAGAACTCTTTATTATAGATGGCTTCATCAACTTCTGCTAAATTTGACAAAGTCTTAAAGAAGCTATTGTTAAGATAATCTTCTTTTAATTCTTTAATTTGTATTTTAGATTTGTTTATAAACATATATCTTATTGCATTCTAAGTTATAATTATCAAGCAATAAAATTCTTTTATCAATTTTAAAAATATTTTTATTCCACTAATATACAATATGTAACTTTAATAAAAAAAATATTAATTTTATAGGTATTGTAAATATCGATTATTTATGTAATCTTATACAATACTATCGAAAATAAAAAGTTGAAACTATAAATAATATTGAATTAGGATGATCTTTTTATCTTAAGTCATTAAACTTGTTATTTTTTCAATATTACCTATTATATACTCTATTTTCTTATTTTTTTCTAATTAAAATTTTAAAATTGAACAATTGATTAGTTATTGGTAGTTTAACCAAATTTACCAGAGATATACCTTTCAGTCAATTCTTTCTTTGGCTTTTCAAATATTTCTTTTGTCCTTCCAAATTCTATTAATGATCCGAGAAACATAAATGCAGTATAATCGGCAACTCTGGCTGCTTGTTGCATATTGTGTGTTACTATCACTATAGTGAGATATTTCTTTAACTCATGAATTAGCTCTTCGATTTTAGAAGATGCGATCGGATCCAACGCTGATGTAGGTTCATCCATGAGAAGAACTTCAGGTTGCATAGCAAGCGCTCGAGCTATACATAGCCTCTGTTGTTGGCCTCCTGATAAACTCATTCCAGGTTTATTCAGTTCGTCTTTTACTTCTTCCCATAATGCTGCTCCTTCTAGACTTTCCCTTACTATTTCATTTATGATTTTTTTATCTTTAACACCATTTAATTTTAAACCTGATGCAACATTATCAAATATACTCATGGTTGGAAAGGGATTGGGTTTCTGAAATACCATACCTATGCGCCTTTTTATCATTACTGGATTGACTTTTTTATCATAAATGTTTTTTTTATCCAAAAAGATTTCACCTTTAGCATAGGCACCAGGTGTCATTTCATGCATTCGATTCAAGCATCTAATCAGTGTCGTTTTACCACAACCAGAAGGACCTATAAATGCGGTTACAGAATTTTCTTCTATATTTAAGTTAATGTCTTTAAGG
>DASVFI010000017.1:0-4021 GCA_036380115.1 Nitrososphaeraceae archaeon
ATTTTATCTTTTAAAGCAAAAGAGTATACAGATATGTAATAGTGGAGCACTATAATATGATCAGAAATAATTTCTCTCTTATAGGGGATCTCTTTCATTATTATAAATTTCCCACAATTTTATTCGATTATTTTCGATCTCTTGAATTCTTTGATGATGTTTTAGAAAAATTTCAGTATTATGAATAAATCTTTCCATTTCATCTTCTATTAAATCGGCTTTATTATGAAAAGTCACAAAAGTCACAAAAATTAATAATTAAAAAAAATAGTAAAGATAACTGCTTTTGAGGATCAAAATTTTAGAATGAAATTTAAAGTTTTATATAATTTGAGTCAAAGATCCGCAAAAACCAATAGCAAAAAAGAAAGAATACCTTGGATCAAGGTTCCATGTTACTGATAATACAGAAAATATACCTAAAAGAAAACTTCCAAGAATATTAACTATCAAGACATTCAATGGAAGTCCTCCTAATACTACCAGAGGAGTTTCTACTATTTTATATCTTAAAAAAGCACCACAAACAGCACCTATACCTAAGAGAATAAATTCAAAACCTTTCATTGTTGAAGATGATGGGAATTAATAAGATTATGAATGTTATTATAACAACTATGATTAGATATTCCATCCATTATAGAATAAGATTAAAATTTTTTTCTCAATAACAATGCCATTATTGAAGTTCCAATAAATGGTGCAGTAAGATAAAGCCATAAATCAATATAATAACCAGACACAATAGCGGGTGCCAAAGAACGAGCAGGATTCATAGAAGCACCAGAAATCAATCCAAACAAGAAAATATCTAGACCTACGATAGAACCAATTGTTATTCCTCCAAATTTCTTTAATCCTTTTGTATAGACTACTACCAGTATTACTAACATTAGTAAAGCAGATGCAAATATTTCTATTCCAACAATAACATGAAGGGGAAAATCGATATAGTTGGGAGCATTCGCACCTAAATTCATTTCATTCCCTAGAATAAAATATATGAAAAAACTTGCTAATATTCCACCTAGGATTTCTGCTAAAAGATAAATCAACAGTAACCCTTTTTTTCTTTCTAGATGTTTTGTAATTAAAAATGCCACAGTTACTGCAGGATTGAAATGTGCCATTGATGTTTTACCAAAAAGATAGATTCCAATAGCAACAGCAATAGCAGGAGCAATTGCTATAAAAGGAAGTCCTAGTGCTCCGTTTAATTTTGCATCTAATACAACAGAACCCGTAGCAAATACTATAACTGTAAAGGTTCCAATGAGTTCAGCAAAGAAGATTTTCTTGTTTTTGTCTAATTTATTTTTCAGTTGTAATTGTAATTTCTGCCACAAGTTCCTTTACCCTTTTTTCTATTTCATCCCTTATCTCTCTAATTTCTTCTATGGGTTTTTCTTTTGGATCTGGTAAATTCCATTCTATAACCTTTGGCAAGAATAGTGTAGGACAGAAACTTTTATCCATGCATCCCATATTCACTATATGATTTGAATTTCTAATCATTTCATCCCTTAATTCTTTAGATTTTTGTGCAGTAATATCTATTCCAACTTCTCTCATAGCTTCAACTACTATTGGATTAATTCGTGATACTGGTTTTGTCCCTGCACTTTGGACTTTAAATCCTTTTGGAGCATATTTATTGAAAAATCCTTCTGCTATCTGACTCCTTCCAGCATTTTCAACACATACAAACAAAACTGTTTTGTTGTCTTGATTGTTATTGTTTCTCGTTTTAAATTTTTCAATAACTTTCATATTGTTTTCAAACTTAATTCGTTCTTGCTCTAACTATTAAACTGACAATTTTTCTTCCGTTACTAAAATGGCTTTCATCCATATAGTTTTTTTCATTCAATATCTCAATGTTTTGAAATCCTGCATCTCTAATACTTTTCAAATAATTTTCTTTTGTTAATGCACCATCAATACAACTACACCAATCACTAGTATTGATTTCATCTTTACTGATTTCTTTAGTTGTTATCAGATCAGAAATGATCATTCTTCCTTTTCCTTCTTTCTTTAAGATCCTGTAAACTTCTTTGAAGGTATTTGTCTTATTAGAAGTTAAATTGATAACACAATTACTTATTACAACATCTACAGAATTGTCTTCAACCGGTATCTTTTCTTCTATGTCTCCTTTTCTAAATTCTACATTTTTATAGTTATTTTTGATTGCTACTTTTTTTGCTTTCTCTAACATTTCATCAGTCATGTCGATTCCAATAACCTTTCCTTCATTTCCAACCAGTTTAGATGCCAAGAATGCGTCAATTCCTGCACCAGATCCTAAATCTACGAGAATTTCACCTTTTTTCAAATCTACAAAGTTTAATGGTGCTCCACATCCTAATCCAAGAATTGATTCTTCAGGAATAGATTTCAATTCAGTAGCATTATATCCAATAGTTGATGAAATTTGCTCTTTAGAAATATTATTTGTATTATCACAGCAGAATTCTTCTGAAGGGCTGCAACAAGTATTAGAAATATTTCCCTCTAAAGCAATCTTGCCATAATTTCTTTTAATTTCTTTTTTCAATATTTCTTTTTGCATAGTAGTGTTTACAAAGGAAACTATTTAAATTATCAAGATGACTAGAATACACATAGTGTAATGAAGGAAACAAAGAGACAAAAAGTAAACAAATTACCAGTTTATGATGATAGTTGCAGTTTCGAGGGATATGACTCTCAAAAACTAATGTTACAGACTAAAAACCTTAGAAATTTGATAACAAAAAGAGGAACATTTGAAGTGCTAATTCCTTTATGTTGTACAACCAATCCAGTAAGATATAAGCAATTCAAAGAATTAATGAAAGGTATAAGTAGCAAAACTCTTGCTCGTCGATTGAAAGAATTGGAGAGAGACGGCATATTAGAACGACATGCATATAATGAAATCCCACCAAGAGTAGAATATAAAATGACTAGGAAAGGTCAAGAATTAGTAGAATCAATATTAAATTTAATTCAATGGATGATAAAATGGTCCTAAGCAATAAAAGCACACCTGAATTTTTAGATTGAATAAAACATCCATTGTTTAAATCGTTTGGAAGGTATTGGTAATTAAAATTCAAATATAACTTGAGTTATTAAATGATATGAAGCAACATCATATAATTGAAATATTTTCTGCAAATTGTCCTTTATGCAAACATATTACAGATGATATAGAAATAGGAAAGTGTGAAGGATGTAATCAAATTATTTATAATGTTAACGAGATGACTAATGATTTAAAAGTAAAGATGAAAGAATATGGTATAAAAGCAGTCCCAACAACTATAATAGATGGCAATATAAAGGTCGTTGGAATACCCGACTTTCCGTGGATATGTGGTGATGACCTGTATACGAAGTTAAAAAAAGGTTATCCAATAAAATAGATATTGATTTTTACGCTAAAAATAATGATACAACATGTTTTTAACTATAGAAAAAAACTATAGTTTAACTATTTGTTTATTTATTTATTTTGTCATAGTGTTCTTTACAAACTGGAATTGCTTGTCCGTTTAGGTCCACTGATTCAGTAGCAATTTTATTGCAAAGTCTTCCTGCATCAGGCAGTCCTTTATAATTTGCATAGATTCCATAATCGCATTCCATATCGTTTACAGTATTTGTCATTCAACTTTTTTCAAATAAAAAGCGAGTTAATAAAAATTATGCAATGATGTATTTAATTAAATACAATATTGCATTATTTCCCTTCTTTGATAAACTTTTACTTTATTTCTTACAAAATTATTGAATTTCTGTTTTACTTCTTCCCTCTTACTACCTTCTTTGGTTGGCTATTCAATTCAATTAAAACATTTTCTTCTGTCTCTATATTTTACTAATTTGCTAACTGGATATAGTGATAGCAAGCCTGTAATCAATAAAAACAAAAAATCGGATACAATCATTTTTATTTACCACAGGATAGACTTAAACTTTATACTTAAATATTATTTCAAAAAATTTTAGAAAATTATCATTTTTTGTTAAT
>DASVFI010000018.1:0-3841 GCA_036380115.1 Nitrososphaeraceae archaeon
TCCTGTTTTGCTAATATAAAATAACTGCTTGAGACTATATCTTGTTGAAAAATTCTGCTCTATATCGGTAATATATGAATATCATTTATTAGAATATTTCCTAATATAAAAAAATTTAATAGTTAATATGTAAAAAAATAATATAATTTTAAATGGTTGATAATTAACCTATTGTATTTGTATAACACTTAATATAAAATAATAACAATATCATTTGATAATGATTACCCATTTGTACTATATTTTTATATCCTTTACATTTTTATGCCTGATTGAATATGGATGTCAACAATCACAATTAATAAGCAATCAAGCATTAGCGTTTGACTCTTTACAAGTTAGAGATACAGATAGTAGACATTTAACCTCAATAATCTTCGATATAGAAAAAGATATTCTAATTCACCCAATTGATTCCACAATACCAGAAAAATCATCAAATATTGAAAACAATATTTCAGCACTCTCAGACTCTATTGATTCTAATAATATTGTAACAGAGGAATTCCCCGTTCCATCAGGCTCTCGTCCTCATGATGTTGCACCTGCACCAGATGGAACAATTTGGTATACGGCTCAAGGATCAGGAGAGCTAGGGCGATTGGATCCAAACACTGGAAATACACGCCACATTGATCTTGGTAGTGGCTCCGCTCCTCATGGTGTTATTGTTGGTCCAGATGGCGCACCATGGATTACAGACGGAGGCCTCAATGCCATTGTACGGATAGACCCCGTAACAGAGGAAATAAAAATTTTCCCCTTGCCGGAAAAGTATGTTAATGCAAACCTAAATACAGCTACATTTGATCAGAATGGGATCTTATGGTTTACAGGACAAAGTGGAATATATGGCTATTTAGATCCAAAAATAGGGCATATAGAGGTTTTTTATGCACCTAATGGACCAGGTCCATATGGTATAACTACAACACCTGATGGAAACATTTACTTTGCATCTTTAGCTGGTAGTTATATAGGACGCATTGATTTAGAAACTGGAAATGTCACTGTCCTAGAACCGCAAACACCTGATCAAGGAGCAAGACGAGTTTGGTCTGATTCCAACAATAAGGTTTGGGTAAGCGAATGGAACGCTGGAAAATTAGGCGTTTATGATGCTAACAACAATACTTGGAAGGAATGGCAGGTCCCTGGCGAAAACCCATTGCCATATGCTGTTTATGTAGATGAACATGATATGGTATGGATTAGCGATTTTGGATCAAATTCCTTTCTACGTTTTGATCAAATTTTAGAAAGGTTTGAGGAGTTTAAGATACCTAGTAAGGATGCCAAAGTACGTCAGATACTAGGAAGTCCTGGAGAGGTTTGGGGAGCAGAATCAGGAACGGATAAACTTGCTAGAATTCGAGCTAATAATTAATTAAATATAGTAGTATCGTATTGATATTTTAGACTTTATATCATTTTTCCAGATATAAAATGAATTTCAAGAGATAACAAAAAATACAATATAAATAAATTATCATAAGTAGCTTTAAAGTATTTTATATTTTTTATGCCAAGATAGTAGTAGTAGTTGCGTATGAGTAAACATGCAGATGTTAAAACATTAGAACAAGGGGATATCTTCTTTTTTTATAGGCCCAAAGTATCATCTCAGGAAATAAAAAGTATAGATGATGTGCGTAGATTTTATATGGTTCTATGTCCAGAAGACGAGCAAAAAATAATAGATAATACTAATAATGATACTAATACTAATGCAAAGAAAAAAAAAATCTATAGACTATTAATTATAGGAAAAAAATCACTTCCTGAAATTAGAAGAACAGAAGCGCGATCATCAGAAAGATTTTGGGCTCAAGTAGGTGGTATTTTTTATGATTCCAAAAAACTAGGTGAAGATCTCACTGCTGAAGAATTTAGAAAAGGCGATGCAGCAAGACCTGTTGGAGAAGGAAAATACGCCATAATAGAACACCAAAATCATACAGAACTAGCATTCATACTGGAAATGCCGCAAGAAATTGGTGAAGCTCAAAAAGAATTAGGAATACAAAAAGAGGCAACATATATTATTACAGTGATAAATCCAAACAAACCTGTTCCAGAAGGCTACAGTACTGCTCAAGCTGAGCGTCCAAAATATCCTGAAGATATTGAAAAATATCTTAACAACATCCAAGATAAATTTATTTCATTATCTCAAAATCTAAACCTTATAAATTATCAAAATGCTCAGGTAGTACTTATTGGTGCTAGAGAAGGAAAAGATATAATAAAACAGGAAATAGGTTTAGATATCGAAACTGAAGATGAAGGAGGAGACAAAGAAAAGATATCATCATCGGCAGACATATTTACAAAACTCAAAATAAGAAAAGAACAAGTACCTATAAAACCAATCATTGAAGGAAAATTCCAATAAAAATAGAGAGTGGCTATAACTACATTATATCATTTTTTCTACCTATTTAGAAAATACGAGTCTCTTTTCTGGTTCGTATTTTTTAACTAAATCAGATATAGGAAATTTATCTCCTCCAACAATTTTAATATCAATATGTATATTTTTTTCTTTTACTTCTATAATATTATATGTGTCTTCAAATATTCCTCTATACCTCCAAGAAGACGATGTTCCTGCATAAGCAATGTTTAAGTTTCCTAAATTCCATAGCCATGGTCTATGTTTATGTCCACATAAGACTAGTGAAACATTATTTTCAGTTAAAGTTCTTAAAGCATCCCCTGAATCTAAAATACCTACTAGGTTAGTAAATCCTGTATCAGGTATAGCAATTAAATGATGATGCATTGCAACAATCTTCATTACATTATTATCATATGTTTTTAATATTTCATTTATCCAAAGATTTTGTGCATCGCCTACTTCTCCTTCATCCCTATCAGGTAGTGCAGTATCTAAAGTTAGGATCACAACATTGTCCTTGTCTTTTTTGAATTCATATACCTTTTTAGATGATGAAGGGAAAAATTGTTTAAAGACTAAATATCCGGTATGACGATAATCATGATTGCCTGGAAAGATTATTAAATGTGGACATTCAAATTTTTTGATTTCATCTGATGCTTTTTGATATTGAAAAATTAAACCTTCATCTGTCAAATCGCCAGAGATAATTATTGCATCAGGTTTAAGTTCATTTATTTCCTCTACTAACATATTGAAAGCCTCTTGTTTGAATAAACCACCAATATGTAAATCAGATATTTGAACGAATTTCATCAACATATCAAGTGCTTTCTAGTATTTATATTGCAATGTATATCGATTTTATTGACGTTTAAAAGACGACTAATATAATATAAAAGATATAGATAATCTCAAAAGCTTATAGATTCATTCTTTTTGTATATATTACATAAATTATCTTACGAATAAGAAATATAATTACAGACTAATGAATTGAGAGAATTTATATTTCTTGAATATCTTGTAGAATTTAGCTTTTCAAAAGAGCATTCAAAAGTATAAGATTAAACAAGCAAGTTAGTTAGTATTATCGTAGTAAGCAAAATCTCTGGAATATAGCAGATATAATAGATAAAAAAATACATACGAATTTTGTTATCATCAATTAGACATTTAACCGACATATAAAATTTATATGAGCAATTTACTATAATCTTCATTGTACTAATAACGTTTTAAAAATTTAATAATTAAATTATTATTATGTTACAAAGACAATTAACATATAGTTTAAATCTAAAGCATCTTGTATCAAAGTGTAATAAACATTTTTTATTATTAATAATTCTAATTCTATTTAAAATTTATATTTATTTAAATTTTTTCGGCGCCGAAAAAAATTATATTTTTTTTAATTTTGGATATAAAGAGACTTAT
>DASVFI010000019.1:0-8600 GCA_036380115.1 Nitrososphaeraceae archaeon
TCAAATAAATCAAAAGTTAAGCTATCTATCCCAGAAAAGAAATCAGGCCATACAATATATAGTTCTATAATAACTAGTAGAGCTCCTACTGAAAAGTCTATTGAAGTAAACGCTAATACATTAGACAACCTATTACATGAAAATGAAATATCTCTAGAACAACTTAATTGGATAAAAATTGATGTTGAGGGAGCAGAACTTGATGTATTAAAAGGAGCTACCAACATATTATCTAAAAGTAAGGATATTTCTCTTTTAATAGAAATTCATGATGTAGGGAATGGGAAAACTCTTTATGAACCAATAATGGATTTATTAAATGATTACAATTTCAAAAAGGAATTTGAAAAAATATATGAAAGTGGAGAAAGACATCTTATTGTAAGCAATAATTCTGACTAGAATATAACTAACTCATTTCTTTTTATTATAAAAAATTCTTTTTATTACGTCTTTTACGAATTTTATATTTTTCATAGTTGTCACTAAAAATATAACAATATAAAAATACAAATAAAGTATTTTAAAAGTTAGCACTGGGCAAATAATACGACAAATTATTTTATCAGCATAACTAGGATTACTCCAAAAGTAATGATTAAAAATAGTTTAGTCAAATTCATTGCTTTATCTAAAGCATTAGAATAATCTTTAAACTGATTCTCTCCCATAACCTTTACTATTGATTCAATACTTAATGTTTTATACTGAGAAACTTCTAATTTTTTATGTGCTAATTCTGTTAGTTTGCAATAATAATGTGCTATTGATTCAAATTTAGTTATTTGTCCAAAAGGAAAGTAGCCTTCTGATGTTCTGAATCCTGAATTTTCATGTGTATCAGAAGAACATATTTCTAGCATTTTTATTCCATTCTTCTGTTCTAAATTTTTAATGACATATTCTCTTAGTCCGTTTTCCATATTATTAGAATCTACCCATCCTATTGCATATTGTTGTTGACTATTGTTGTTTTTGTTCTTGTTTTTATAGTTATTAATTATTTCAATAAGAATAATAGAAAGCCCACTTTTTCCAGTATCTTCTCCAAACTTTATATTATTATCGAGCTCATTGGTATTTGATAGGCCAGTTTTAAAACTATATTGGGGTGATTCTTTTAATATCTTTAAACATTCCTTTCCAGCAACTAATAGATCTTCATTTTTACTTTCAGCAATTTTATTTCCCATTGCGTTGTGGCTATCTATTATAAAAATTTCCCTAAATCCTTTATTTTTGGAATATGTTCTTAATTCCATACTAATTTGTTCTGGAATATCTTCCATTCCATGAGGTGCATAAGAGAGTATTAAAACTGCAGTATTCCCAAAGATTATTCCTGTAGCAGTTGCATTTTTAATTTTTATCTGCACAGGTATTGAACAAGTATCTCCAAACTCTTTTATATTATTTGTATCAGATAATGATTTTAGGTATTTTTGGACCTCCTCTTTTGAAGAAATATTTAGTGAATGATCAGATGCACTATGAAACACTATTGCATTTTGATCAAAATAATTGTAGATTTGATAAGGTAGATTGCTTCCACCAATTTCTTTAAAAGGTCCTGGATGAATATTAGGTAAGACCCAGTATAGGCTGTGGCCCTTGTTATAAAATTTTATAATATCTGTATTGACTCGTTCATCTTTAGATTTGGATAATAATATTTTCTCTATGTTTTCTACTTTGTTTTCTGTCCATGCGGAAATGAAAGCCTGTAGAACTGCAAAAGTACTCTGTAAGTTAGGCCTTCCTGCTCTATCTGCTAGTATCGCCCATCCTATACCTAATCCTATGATAATTAAGCCAAAAAAAATTGCTATAACATTAGAAAAAATTTCAATAAGTAAAAAAGAAGGAATAGTTATAAGAAGAAAAATTGTAGGCTGAATTATTGCAGTTCTTATTGCTTTTAGTAAATTAGCACCAAAAACTGAAGTAAATATTCCTATTCTTAATCCTATTGCTAACATCATTCCTTCAAGCAGGTTTTCCTTAGGTATACTTTCTTTCTGAAAAATAATAAAAGATAGGTATCCAAAAATCAGTATAGTCATCCAAAGTAGATTCGAAAAAGCTGAAACATGGAGAACTTTGGATATTTTGTTAACTGGCGTTTTCCTTAATAAAAAAAGATCTAAAAAATAACTGGCTATTAGAAAAGATATACCTGTTATTATAAATACAGTTAATTGTATTAAATCGAGTTTTAGATAAAAATAATCTTCAAATATTATTGTAGTTAAAGAACTAATTATTGATATTAGTAAAGAAATTTTATAGGAAGAAAAATTAATTCTAGTTAGAGACCATCTTTTATGAATGTTGGTGACACTGTCAGAGCGGCCATTTTCCATTTTCCGTTTGGAGAGTCGAATTAAGAACCTGCAACAGGGAATATGACTCGAATTAGTATGGAAATTGCTATTAAAGCTCCTGTGACTCCAAGAACAAGCTCTGGCTTTACTTTTACTCCTTTTGTCTCATCTTCAAAAAATCTTAATAGCCCTGCACTTGATGCAGGTAATGGTGCATTTTTCTTTTTGCTACTCAATTTGAAAAAACTAAAACACTATTACATAAATAGATATCGGTTATAATAATTAGAAAAGTCTATGTTCGTTGAAAACATGTACTATCTTAGTTATAATTACTAGGTAAGGCTTAATAAGAAGATACGAAAAATATAGATAAATATAATATGGCGGTTATATGTAAAAAATGTGGATTACCTGATGATTTATGTCCTTGTGGTGAACTTGAAAAAGAAGAGACAAGAATAATAATCCGCCTTGAAACAAGGAGATTTTCTAAGACTACAACAATGATTGAAGGAATAGATCCTAAAGTAACAAATATGCAAAATATTGTGAAAGAGCTAAAAAGTCAGTTTGCCTGTGGGGGAACCGCTAAAGATGGCTTTATTATGTTACAAGGTGATCATCGAGATGATGTTAAAGGCTATTTAGTAAAAAAAGGATTTAACCAAGAAGCAATTGAAGTCCAATAGGTTCTTTTATTCTTTACATTAAACTTTAATTATATATTTTCTAATAGTATCATTTTTCTCTTTTTTACTAGGATAATATTTATATAATAGAAAAAAACATAAATAATACGAATTTAGTTATTAAAAAGTTTTGTGGTGAAATGAATGGTTAAAGATATATCTTTATTTGGGGATCGTTGTCCAAGATGTGGCAAAGGTCCAATGGTGACTGATAATTCCACAGGTGAAATGTTTTGTGGAAATTGTGGTTTTGTAATTAACGAAAGAATTGAAGAAACAGGTCCAGAATGGAGGGCATTTTCCAAAGAGGAACATGAAGATAGAAGTCGTGCCGGAATTCCTACTTCTTTAGCTATGCATGATATGGGACTAGCTACGATTATAGGCCCTGTCGACAAAGATGCTTCCGGCAAACCACTTTCGTCTTCAATGAAAAGTACTATTGAAAGACTTAGAACCTGGGATAGTAGAAGTCAAGTCCATGAACCTGTGGACCGTAACTTTAGACAAGCTTTTAGTGAACTAGATAGGTTAAAAGACAAATTAGCAGTAGGAGACGCTGTTATAGAAAAGGCAGCTTATGTTTATAGAAAAGCTTTAGAAAAAGGGCTAGTTAGGGGAAGATCCATTTCTGCTCTCGTTGCAGCTGCATTATATGCTGCCTGTCGTGATACTGAAACTCCTAGAACATTAAAAGATATAGCAAATGCAAGCAATATTAAGAAAAAGGATGTTGCACGCTGTTATAGACTTTTGATTAGAGAACTTGATTTAAGAATGCCAGTTGTTGATCCAGTGAAGTGTGTTGCTAGAATTGCCAGTAAAGCAGGATTGTCTGAAAAAACAAAACGTAAAGCTCTTGAAATTCTTAAAAAAGCAGAGGAAGGTAAAATTTCAGCAGGTAAGGACCCGATGGGTCTTGCAGCGGCCGCATTATATGTTGCTTGTGTTATGAATGGAGAAAATAAGACACAAAAGGATGTAGCAGAGGCAGCAGGTGTTACAGAAGTAACTATTAGGAATCGTTATAAAGGATTGAAAACTCACCTAAAGCTTTAAATAAATTTTTTTGTATATGTAATAATGATTTTATTCTCTATAAAATCAGTTCCTTATCCCATTATTGATTATGACAAAATTAGCTAGTATTAGATTATTTGTCATCTTAGTTGTTTTTTTTATTATAGTTTTCCAATATTCTTCGGAATTTTCAGAACAACAACAAGAAAAAAGACAGGAAGAATTAACTAATGAAAATTCTTCCAATATTAAAAATATAAGATTTATCCATTACTTGGATGAGAATGTAGCGCTTGAGGAAATAAAATCTGGAAACCTGGACACTTACTTTTTTCGTATACCCCTTGACTTAGTTTCGGATATAAAAAATGATGTAAATATCAATTTGTTTGATAAAATTGGAGGCTCCTTTGGAATTTTATTAAACCCAGCACCATCATCAAATAACGATACTATAAATCCATTTGAATTTCGTGATGTTAGATTTGCTATAAATTATTTAATTAATCGAAACTTTATTTCTAATGAGATATTACATGGTTATGGAATTCCAATGTCAGATCCTTTTGGCCTTTTTTCCCCTGACTATCATGTGGTAATGGATACAGTTGAATCATTTGGATTCCATTACGATCCAGATTATGCATTACAACAAATTAAAAAAACTTTGACTGGACATGGGGCTACACTAAAAGATGATAAATGGTATTTTAAAGATAAACCTATTAAATTAAAAGTTTTAATAAGAAGTGACGATCTACAAAGAAAAGTTCTAGGGGAGTTAATATCTACTGCATTAGAACAAATAGGTTTTACTATTGTTAAAGATTATGGTGATCTAAATAAAGCTGTTACTCTTACTCAAGGATCTGATCCACAGGATTTTTTATGGCATGTATATACGGAAGCATTTAGTGGATCTACATCTTTTACAAAATATAATGATCCAGTTGTTGCTCAAATGTATGCACCATGGTATGCTAATATGCCTGGAAATCAAAATCCGGGATTTTGGCAATATCAAAATTCTACATTAGATAAACTAACTCAAACATTGGTATTTTCGAACTTTAGCTCTGAAAATGAAAGAAATACTTTACTTAATGAAGCAACCAAAATGGGAATTGAAGAATCTGTACGTATTTTTTTAGTTAAAAACGTTGATCCTTATGCTGTTTCTTCTTCTATTACTGGTCTTGTAAATGATTTTGGTGCTGGTATAACAAGTAAATATTCATTACTTAATGCAAAATCTGAAAGAGATGATTCTTTAAAAATTGGTGTTAAACAAATTTATCAAGGTGCTTGGAATAATATAGGTGGATTTAGTGACGCATATAGCATAAATATATATTCAAATATTGCAGATAGCGCCACTCTTAGACATCCATTTACAGGAGAAGTTATCTCGATGAGAAATCAGATTCTCAATTCTACTTTGCATGGTCCTGATGAACGAATACCAATTCATCAAGATACTATTCTATGGAATAGTACTTTAGGTTGGATACCTGTAGAAAAAGATTCAACATCATTAAGCAAAGTCACATATAAAATATTATATTCTAATTGGCATAATGGAATTCCAATGGATAAATCTGACTTATTATATTCTTTATATTTTATGTATGAATGGGGTACAAATAATGGAGATAGTGATCTTACTGTTGATCCTGAATATACTTCTAGAGTTGAGCTTGGATTACCTTATTTTAAAGGAGTTAGATTTATCTCTGATAATATTGTAGAATCATATTTAGATCAATGGCATTATGATAATAAAGAAATAGCTGCAAGTGCTGGAGTATGGGCTCAAGAACCTTGGGAGATAACGGCGGCTTCAGAAAGATTAGTTTTATCAAATGATCTTTCCTTCTCTAAGTCCCAATCAACTACAAAGAATGCAGAATGGTTATCGTTAATAATTCCAGAACATGCTAATTTAATAAAAAATGAATTAATCAAGATGAAAAATGAGAACTTTATACCTTCTCCTCTTAAAGATATTATTAGTCTGGAAGAAGCAAAAAAAAGATATGATGCCAGTATAAAATGGATAGAAAAACATAATCATGCTCTTATAAGTAATGGTGCCTTCTATTTAGATAGATACAATCCCTCAGGGAGAATAATAGATCTAAAATTCTTTGATGATTCTTCATATCCTTTCAAAGCAGGATATTGGTCAACGTTTGAAAAACCCAAATCTATTCAAGTCACATCTATTAATTCTTCCAAGTTTATAAAAATTGGGGAAGAAAAAACATTCGAATTTGAGATTCAAGTTGATAATGTACCACCAAAACCTGCATTGTCGGTATCGGATGAATTCTTTCTTACAGATTATAACGGAAGTATTATTTCACAAGGAAAAACAATACCAATAAATGATGAATTGGGATACTTTAAAATTTCTTTAACAAAGGAGGAAACAGATAAAATTCCAGTAGGTCCAGCAACTCTAAAATTATATGTAAGTACTGAAAATTCTTTACGCCCTTTTATTTTCACAGATACTTTTCTTGCTATTCATTAATTAATCACAGTATTTCTCCATTGAGCCGGTATATTTCTTTTTTAATTTTATTAATTATATTTTCAAATGTCCTATTCACCCTTATTTCATTATCTCCTTTAAGGGAAACATAAATATTCATTTTAGGTATTTTTGATGTTGGATTTTTTGCATGTGTTTTTATATAAAGGTCATAATCTTTTTGATCATATTTTTCAATAGTTGTTTCT
Organism: Nitrososphaeraceae archaeon; assembly: GCA_036380115.1. Lineage (GTDB taxonomy): Archaea > Thermoproteota > Nitrososphaeria > Nitrososphaerales > Nitrososphaeraceae > TH1177. The sequence continues at coordinate 6,782 of DASVFI010000019.1, forward strand.
AAAAATTTTGCGATATAACTTTCTCTAATTTTTACAGTTTTTAAATATTGTTCTTTGAAAAAAATTCCCTTATATTCATCTTTTATCATTGTTAATATATTTTTTTTAAAAATATGCCTTAGTTCGATAGGTACACCGGGCAAACAAATTATTTTTGTTTCTCTATCTCTAATTAATACTGATGGTGCTGTTCCTATTGAATTATCTATTATTTCTGAATTATCGGGTACAATTGCCATTTTTGATTGATATTTATTTAATTTTTTTATACCTCTCTTCAGATAGTTTCTCTTTAGAATTGCTAATGCTGTAGGATGACAAATTAAATTTCTTTTCAATATTCTTCCAATAGATTCTATGGTGATATCATCATATGTAGGACCAAGACCTCCTGAAGTTATTATCCATATCGGTCTACGACGTAATGCTGCATTCATAGTAGACTCAATCTCATTATAATTATCCCGAATTATAGTTATTCGTGATACATTACCACCAATTTTTCTAATTCTTGTTGTTAACCAAGATGAATTTTTTTCAATTGTTGTCCCATTTAATATTTCATTTCCAATACAAATAATTTCTATATCCTTGGACAATAGTTATCTCTATACTTCTTTTCCTATAAAATTTCTTTCTATTTGTTGATAATTGATATCTCTTGTATGAATGAATTGAAATGATTAGAAAATGATTCTTACATTTTAGGAATAACTATAAAACATTAAAGATTACCATAAAATAGACAATATACTACACTATAAAAATTTCTTTTATCAAAATAACTTTTAAAGTATTAATTTCTTTTAACGATATTTTTATATTTTCTTCATATCTTTACAATTATTCTATGACTTATTCTGGGACTAATGCTAATACTACTATTACTAATACTAATGATGACGATTTTATTGCTAGATGCACTGCATTTAGTCCAGGCCATATTACAGGATTCTTTGAAAAACCAAATAATAATAATAATAATGATGATAAAAATACAGATTTGCTTTTTCATGGATCAAAAGGGGCAGGTTTTTCTTTTAAAAAAGGGGTAACCACAACAATAGAACTTTACAAATCTAAGAATAAAGGTTATCAAATCTTCCTTAATGATTCCTTATCTAATGAACAAGAAGTTTCAAAGTGGGTTGTCCACTATTATCTAGATAAGTTTGATTCACCTTCTTATTTTATCAATATAAAACATTCTATAGATATTCCTATAGGTTACGGATTGGGAACAAGTGGTGCAGCTGCTTTGAGCCTTTCATACGCTTTGAATAAAGCTCTTGATATCGGATTATTAAAAGAACAGGCAGCTCAGATAGCACATATTGCTGAAATACAATGCAAGACAGGTTTAGGAACTGTAATAGCTGAATTCTATGGTGGACTAGAAATTCGAACTAGTTTTGGTGCTCCAGGAATAGGTAAAGTGACTAAAATAGAATTAAATAACTATAAAGCTATTATTCTTTGTATTAATCCAATTTCTACAAAACAAATTCTCGACAATTATTCAAACAATGCTAATACTCTTGGCAATAAGATGGTGGAACAATTATTATTATCAAAAGATGTTAATTCTTTTTTAAGTATGGCTCATAAGTTTGCAGATTTTTTAGGATTGACAAAAGGATCCTGTAAAAAACCAATACAAAAGTTAAACCGTCTTGGAATTGAGTGTAGCATAGCTTTGTTTGGACAAACAATTTTTACTATGGTTGAGGATAAAGAAGTCTCTACAGTTACATCAATTTTGAAAGAGTTTCCCGGTACCTTGATAGTTTCAGATATTGATAATAAAGGAGCTTTAATA
>DASVFI010000020.1:0-34574 GCA_036380115.1 Nitrososphaeraceae archaeon
GAGGAAGCCATTCTCGAGAAAAGACAGCCTTCCGTAAGGAGGAGGGTAGCTATAGAAGATAGCATTGATGGGATGGAGGTGTAATCATCAAGCTTCGGCGAGATGTTCAGCCTGCCATTACCAACAACCCAAGGCACCTGATATTTATAATAAAATCAATCAATCAGTAAATCTACTCTTTGTGTTTGTTTAATTTGATAATATAGATCTAGATAGATAGATATATACAAGTTAGATAGATTGATTGAATAGTATACGTAAAGGTCAAGAATACTACTAGAAAGATAATAAGCTGACGATACCATCCTATACACGATGAAAAACACATCTTTTTATTTATTTATTTATTCTTGTTTTTTATTTTCTGATGTATTTTTCTTCTTACGATTCTTTACAATTCTTTTTAAAAGATCTCTTACATTTCGTAATGAATCTAACATTTTTTCTTCATCTTTATAGTTTAAATCTAAAAGCAAATCTCTGGCTTGTTGTATCATAATTTTTTCATCTACTTTTGTTGTTTTTGTTTTTTTTTGTTCTTTAAGAGAAGATGGTTCGTCAAGTAAATTGTATCTCTTTAACCTAACTAGAAGTATAGAATACTCGATCCAACTATATGCTTTCCAAATATTGTATTCATCAATCTCTTTATTATCACCTTCCTCGATAGTATGAGATTCATTTATTAAGATTTTACAGTTTTCAATTATTTCTTTTATTCGTAAATCCTTAAAGTCCAAACTTTTTTCTTTTTACCTATTGAAAGAATTAGAAATGGAATATATTAGTTAAGTTAATGATATTCTTTTAATAAAATTATTTTTTGTATATTCTTATTCTTATTATCATTTTTGCTTTTATAATTGAATTTTAAAATTTAGTTAAATTAATAATAATATAACAAATCAAAGTATAACTTTAGCCATTTTTTTATTTTTATCAATAAAAAACAAGAAAAATAATTCTTTTGTTTATTTATAACGATTATTAATATCAAACTCTAAAATCGTAGAATACCATAGGCGAGCACTTTTAACAAAATATTTTAATTTTTTTAGAGTTTATAAAAACTAATAAAAGTTAATAATATGCTAATAGGGCGATAAATTTAAAGAATAATGCAGATCTAAATAATAAACAATTTTATTGAAAAAAATAATCGTCGTGATTTGATTATATTTATTATATCAGATAGAAAAGAACTCTTTGTAATAGTATTAAAATATATGAGGAAGTCAACAGCTAGAATTGTTTACAATGGAGAGTAATTATAAAAAATTATTATGCGCCCTTTCGGTTATTACATTAGTAGTTATAATTATTCAACTAAATGATGCTTTTGGTTCAAATATTGAACAAAATTACAATCCTATAGTAGAAAATAAGGATAATCTTGATGAGAATAACTTGGAAATGAATAATAAGCAAAATCTAATTAGTTCTATAAATATAAATAATAACGACTGAGTTACGGTAGGATCAGATATAAAGTATTTGAGGGACAACCAATTATTTTAAAGCCATTAATTGCTAATGCAATTTCACTTTCCAGCAAAATCTTGTGCATTCATGGAATCAACTTGAAGGTCTGAAAATTAATTTAGGAGAAGCTAAAAAGTAAAATTCTCATTTTTTTAGCTCCAAACCGTCCTACTGATACAAAACATGTATTTGAATTAAAAGCAACCCAAAAGAAATCTAATAAGGAAAATATAGATTGTGGAAAAGATATAATCAATTATTCTAGGTATAGATACCAATAAAATAGCAAAAGGAGCGAGTAGTAATACACCCCCAAGGCCATCACCATCACCAACATCACCAAATATCCAAAACAATGTTGATAGTAGTGGTAGTAGTAGTGGACAATTCAACCATAAGTTTAGAGATTGATATATCAAAAATAAAAGGAAAAGACAAAATCAAAATTCATACCTCCTTTTTAATAGAGAAATTTTTTACTTTAAAATATTATTCTAATCTCACACTGCCTATACTCTATTATGCTTATAGTATCTATTTTCATGCCAGAATTCAAAGTGTAAAATATTAATATCCTGTATTTTTGAAGATAATTGCTTGGAATCTAAATCACCCTATTACATAGAGGTCTCTGATCTCAATAATTTTGCTCGTTTAGTTTGTGCATTAGAACGAGCTCCGTTACCTTGTTTTTCTATGAATCTAAATAATGATCATATCTTTGCTGTTCAAACCGAGTTTGTTAATGGTATTCCTGTAATTTACTACGCTAAATCTCAGAATTCAGATTCGAACATTTGTAATCAATTTATAGCTTATAGATGCCAAGGTCTTTCAGAGACTGTAACTTTAGTAGATACTGCTTCAAACCCTCTTTTTGTTTATTCTCCAATTATAAATGTTGAAAAATTACCGGCAATCATGGAAAAAAGTTCAAGAAAAAGCAAGAAAATAAGTTATACAAAGATTTTGTTAAAAGATATCGATAGCCTTGCAAAAATTGCTGCATACAAAACAATTTATGATGAACCCCCTTTACCAATCATTTTCTTTGAAAATAAAAAGAATAGTACGTATACTCTAGGAACTTCAATAAATTTCATGGAAACTGATTCTTTGACCTATTTCTATTATGTTAATATAGAAAATGAACCTGCTAATTTTTTAAAATATTCTACACAAAGATCTGAAAAACCTTCTTTTACAAATTCTATTGAGAACCACGGTTATATCTATTTGAAAATGATAAAACTGGCAAAGGAACATCCACTAGTGGCAAATGATGATTGATAATGATAGTTTCTCTACTACTTCTTCTTCTTCCGCCTCTCCGTCATACCAATCAAGGATACTTAACTCTTCATATGAAAAGAAAAGTCCAATAGTATTAGCTTTAGATTTTTATTTGGAAAAATTCAATAATAATAATAAAAATTTATTTAAAAAATGTAAAGAGATTGTATTATCTACTGCATCTCAAATATGTGCCATCAAAATAAATTTTCATCTATTTTTATCTTTATCAAATATTCAAATCCTGGAACTTAATTATCTTGCTCATAAATTAAATCTCCAATGCATTGCTGATATAAAACTAAATGATATAGGAAACACTAATATAGTAACCGTAAATAGACTTCAGAAATTAGGATTTGACGCAGTAATTGTAAACCCTTTTATTGGAATAACAGAAATGAAATCTCTTGTAACTTATGCACATTCTATAAATTTTGGAATAATCTCACTTGTTTATATGAGTCATCCTTCTTCGTTTGAAGGTTATGGATTGAATATTGTTATTCCCTCCTCATCTTCCTCTTTTTCTTCTTCAACTAGTACGGGTACTACTATTACTGCTAATCCAAATAATAATAATAATAATAATAATAAAGAAAACAGTGACCCTAACTTTAAAAGAAATAACATTATTCCAATGTATAAATTACTTTATAATTATGCTTGTTCTAGTAGCTCTGATGGAATTGTCATAGGTGCAACAAAATCTAACATTATAAAAGAAATTTCTAAATTAAATGATGAAATTTCGATTTATTCTCCTGGTTTCATTACTCAAGGCGCTTCAATTGATGATACAGTTAAAGCTGGGACAGATTATTTTATTGTTGGAAGATACATAATAAATTCTGCTTCTCCAGGTGAAACTTTAAATTCAATAATAGATACAATTAGAAAATATAAAAAATTTCAATATAATGGTAAATAAATTTTTTTCGTGTTTAGAAAGAATTACAGCTATCTCAATAAATGAAAATGAAAATGAAAAAGTAAATGAAATAATTGTGTCTAATAACCTAGGGTGTTACTAATTCCTTATATGATTTTAGTCTTTCATCTATATCTTTTGTAGATATATTCAAAATTTTATTTATACCGAAATCTTCTACTGCAAAAGAGCCCATGATATTTCCATAAATTGATGCTTCTTTGATTGTTTTTTCATTTATCTTATCTATTTTAGATAAATGACCAAGGAATCCCCCTGCAAAACAATCGCCAGCACCAGTAGGATCAACTACATTTTCTATAGGAACAGCTGGGGATGCAAATATAATGTCGTTGTAAAAGAGAATAAAACCATGCTCTCCCTTTTTAATAATCACCAATTCTGGCCCTAATTCTTTAATTTTTCTTGCACATTTGATGACATTATGTTCCTTTGTTAATAGCCGAGCTTCAGAAATATCAATTGTTATTCCATTAACTCTTCGAATCATCTCTAATACTTGATCATATCTATTATTAATCCAATATTCAATAGTGTCGCAAAGCACAAAATGAGGGTTGCTGAATAAACTCTGTATCTTCATATTTTGAATGGGATCGTTATTTGCCAAAAAAACATATTTAGAATCAACCAATTCATCAGGGATTGAAGGTTCAAAATTTGCAATAACATTTAGTTCTGTTTTATTGGCCGTCCTAACTGTTAATGTAGGATCAAAAGAAGAATCATAATGAAAGCTTTTTTCATTATTTTTTACAATGATCCCATTAGTATTCATATTTTGGTCCAAAATATCTTTATAATGTTCTGGAAAATCATTTCCGATTATTCCTACAATATTAGTTGAAATATATTTTGATGCCGAAAGGGATGCAAAGGTTGCTGCGCCTCCCATTATTCGTTCTTGTGTTTCTATAAATGTTCTAGTTGTGTCTAGTGCTATTGACCCAAATATAGTTAGCATGTTTGTCTAGTCATAGAAGGACTATAAAAATTAATTTTAGATAAATACTTATCATCTCTTTAAGTAATAAATGAAAATATGGTGGGTCTTATTGTTGCAATTACTGGGGGATCTGGTGTTATATATGGTGTAAAATTAATTGAATCGTTAAAGTCCCTCAATTTGGAAACTCATTTGATTATAAGTGAATGGGGAGAAAAAACAATTAAAATTGAAACAAATATCAATATAGACGGTATAAAAAATCTAGCAACCCAATACTATGATAATAAGAATATGGCAGCTCCTGTATCAAGTGGCTCTTTTAAAACTAAGGGCATGGTCATTATTCCATGCAGTATGAAAACACTTGCTAGTATAGCAAATGGATTAGATGATAGTTTGATTTCAAGAGCAGCAAGTGTATGTATTAAAGAAGGAAGAAAATTAGTTGTGGTACCAAGAGAAACTCCTCTTTCAAAAATACATTTAGAAAATATGGTTAAATTGTCTGAGTTAGGGACAACTATATTACCAGCAATGCCAGGATTTTATTTTCATCCAAATACTATTGATGATCTTTTGTCTCATATTGTAGGAAAAGTTTTGGATCAATTTGATATAGACAACAATATGTTCAAGAGATGGGGATCAAAAAATAAAAGATAATAATTAAATAAAAGTGATAAATATAATTACTAATATAATAATAAACAATCAAAAGAAAAATTTTTTGTAAAATAATAAAAATTTAATTTCTCAATTTTTATAAAACTTCGTTAGTTTGCTAGAAATCTTAAAAGAAAGTCCTATGCATATAAAAAATGCAATTGAGCTAAAAATTATTTGATATAATATATCTATATCAAGGTGTCTTAAAACAAATAAAACGAGAATTCCAGGAAAAGTTATAATAATTGCTAAAAGAGTACTAAACTTGTAATAAGAAGATGTAGAGATCTTTTTTTTGTTTTCATCAGAAGAGGAAGGAGAAGAATTTGTAGATTGATGAGGTCCGTTTATATCGTCGTCATTGTCGTTCACAATCTTTAATCTTCATCAATTGTAATTTATATATTTATACTTGATTTTCCTTTAGCGAAGGATTGGTACTTTCCTCCCATAATTTCATTTTTTCAATTTTTGCTTTTCTTCTTATTTCCTGAAGGAAATTATATACATTTTTATGTGATCTGCCAGAACATATTCTCGTTATTGCTTCAGTCGTTAAATTTATTTGGTCAGGGCTGCCAATTATTCCTACATGGTGACCATATATGGAGATATACGAGCCTGTTAGTTCTTCTATAGTTCTTCTTGATTTTCCCTTTTCACCTATCAACCTACTTTTAACTCGTGACAAGGAATTTGATGATTTGCCAACATAGTCTCTCAAGTCAATAACTTCTAAACTATTCTCTTCATTAAACAAATTAAACGCTCTTTCTGGAGAGAAACCTTTAGAGATAGCCATTACTATTTCCAATGCTTTATTTAAATCAAGTATATCCAAAGGATTAGTATTTCTAGATTTTAACATCACATCACCATATTCACTATCAACTTCAATGTCTATATTGCATTTATTTTCTATTTCTTCTTTGATAGATCCCTTTTTTCCTATTATGGCTCCAATTCTTTCTTTCTGGATTCTTAAAGTACGTTGATAACTCAATCTAATTCAGCTCATTAATATAAGAAAGGTTGCATTTAAAATATCTATTTAATAAAATATTAATAAAAGAAATGAATTTTATTACATATCAACTAATAGTTTTGCTGAAATTTAAAAATCATTAAAAAAGGAATATCTGAAACTATTTTTATGCTATCTTTTTTTGCAAGTCCTAAACTCAAAGTCTTATCGACAACTCTTCTTCCAATGAGATTAGCAATAGAGCATCGTTTTAATAGACGAGTTATATCATTCTCATTTACAATCTCATTAAAAAACTCGTTGGTTATGGTAATATTTAATGTATCACTTTCTATATTCTTTCCAAGTAATTCTTCATCACATATGTTTACCATTAACGAGCCTTGATAATCCATTTTTCTCATATAGAATTTCTGATTTGCATTGGAATTAGTGGAGGAGTATTTTGAAACATTATTGTTAGTATCTGTCATTTAGGTCAGGAGCTCAGATTAACAATCTGTCTAACTATATATTAATTAATTCCGTATATAATTATCTTATGATTTCTCATCTCTTGTAACATTATATATTACTGAAAGTGTTATATGGAGAAAATAGTTGCAATACGTTATTTCAATACATAATAGATCAATATACAAGAATTGCCTCAGAGTAAATGAAAAGATAGTACAATTTCTCTTTGGTTTCTTTTTTTTAGATTTAATATTCTCATAAAAAATACAAAATAATATTGTTTTACCTCAACAAATTCCTGTAAGTTTATCTTATGACTATGTCTATAATATTAATAGAAATATTATGGGATATATTTTAATACGAATGTTTTATCTATGACGACCCTTTTATTTTAGTAACATGCTCTTATAATTTTTCTCTATCAATAGCCTCTAAGATTTTATTTAGTTAATTATAATCCAACTTTTATAGCTGTTTAAAAAGGAAGTATTCATATCAATAAGCAACAAAAAGTAATTACAATAGTTACAAAATCTAATTGTAATTCATAATCAATCAACTAATTATATAAGAATAATATAATAGATAGCATGTAAACCAATAAATCTAGAATAATAATATTATATTATAAAAATAAACTGTTAGAATGCCTTTATATGCTTCCTAATTTTTTCACATATTTTTTATAAGCATCCAAATAGGATCTTTTGTCTCCTATATCAAGGAAACCAGAATTTATTGTAAATGCTTTAACAATTTTCTTCTGTGAAATGACGTCTTTTACTATTTTATCCATTCCAATAGTACTTGAGTCAGGGATCATTCCTAAAAATTCTTTTTCCATTATATAACAACCAATATTAATGAGGCCTTCTACTTCTGGTTTTTCTCGCCATGCTGTAACAATATTTGCTTCTTCGTCTGCATCTATGAAACCATATTTCAATCTTGTTTTATATTTCATCAAAGCCATAGAAAGAAATGCCTTTGATTCTTCATGCTCATGGACCATTTTTCCTAAATCAAAATCATAAATAGAATCACCATAAAGACATAGAAATCTACCATTCAACATTTTTTCAGCAGTTTTCAACTGACCAGCAGTTGCTAATGGTCTTTCAGAACGTGCATAGGATATTTTTATACCAAATCTACCTCCATCTTCAAAGTAATCTTCAATAGTTCGATGCAAATAGCTTACACAAATTATTACTTCATCAATATTTTTTAACCGCTTGACCCATTCTACTAAATATTCAAGCAATGGTTTATTTCCTAACGGTAACATAGGTTTGGGAATAAAGAAAGTATAAGGTTGTAATCTTGTTCCTAGTCCCGCAGCAAGAATAACTGCCTTCATACTCAAAAATTTAATGTAATTTTAAAGTATAATATACTTTTAGATTAATTCATTAATATCAGTATAACTCTATTATTTTTTTTAGATTTGTTATAATCTCTGTAGGATTTTGTCCAAATACTATTATCATAGGTTCTTTTCCAACGTCCCCTTTATGATAAATTACATTTGCATTGGGTTCTCTTTGTAATGCTTCCTTGATACCCCAAGGGATTGTATATCCTTCTTTTTCTTTGAATTCAGATGGCTCCAATTGTCGTTCATATTCTGATACTTTCAAAAAGGTTTGTAACAATCCAATTAATTTTTTATCATATTTTATATTGAATCCCGATCTAATTGTAGGATTAATGGTCATATAAGAAAGCACTGCTGATGCAATATGTTTTGATGCTCCAAATTCTACACAAGAACTTGCTTTCACTTCTGTTTCATCCATTTTTACTATTCTACCTTTAACTCCAGCAACTTCCATTATACAAGTGGCGTTTGGTATTGCATATGCAAAATTGGATTGTGTTTCTGGAATTAACTTTCCCATTCCTTTAATCTCTTCCAAACCTTTAATGGCTGTTGTTAATTTTTCAAATACTTGAAACTTAAATGATGCTAAAGAAGTCATGGTTATGCTAGTATCAACAACTGGATTTCCTTTTCCGATATACAAAAGATTTTGTAAGGCCTTATTTACAAACTGATTAGCCATAGAACATGCTCTAGGTATTTCGTGTCCTTTTGAAATGAATGCAGATAATGCTGCAGAAAAATTACAACCCGAACCGTGATTTTCTGGAATGTATAGTAGAGGATTTGAATATTCTATTATATGAAAATTCTCATCAATCAAAGTATCGATAGAATCTTTGGGACTATAACGATCTGCTCTCTTGATAATGACATTTTTAGGACCTAATTCCTTTATCTTGTGTAAAGCTTTTTTTATATCTTCTTTTGTTTCAATATTGATTCCTGAAATTTTTATTGCTTCTTTGATATTTGGTGTGGTTATTGTTGCAATAGTTAATAGCTTTTGTGTAAATAGTTGCATCGCCATAGGTTTGATCAGAGTTTGTCCAGATGTAGAAGTAAAAATTGGATCTATGATTATGGGAATATTCTCATTTTTTAAAATGTCATATAATTTAGTAATTATTGATTCATCATAAACCATTCCAATCTTTATCGATTCAATCTTTATGTCTGCTAAGATCGATTTTATCTGTTTTATAACTATTTCAGAAGGAATAGGAAATATCTCTGTTATTTCCTTTGTATTTTGGACAGTTAAGGCAGTAATAGCCGAACATCCATAAACTCCTAATGATGAAAAGATTTTGATATCTGCTTGAATTCCTGCTCCTGAACTAGGATCACTTCCAGCAATACTTAACGCAGAATTAATTTTCATATCTATGATTAAGCTAAAATATATCTAGATTCTATTAATATCAATTAATTAATGAATTCATTAATCCGATAATGAATTAAAGGTTAATCATTATCAAAATATATTTTTGCTTTCATTTGTTTCATTTTAATCTCTCTTTCGTTAAATACCTAGAATTTGTTTTAACAATGCTCTATAGTCTACTTTTTCTTTTTTACTACCAGGAGATGGAAGTTCAAATATTAAAGGGATAGGTTTTACAGAACGTATTTTTGCCAAGTCTAGTCGAATATCTTTGCCAATATCGTCACTTAATAAAACTAAACCGGCTTCATTTTTACTGATGATTTGATTTATTTTTGAAAGAGCTTCTTTAGGACTTTGAACATCAATTCCTTCGATCCCGGCCATCTGAAAACTTGATACAAATATACGATTTCCTAATGCTATGACTTTCAATTTTACTATTGTGAATAATTTTCATCCTATTAAATACTTTTTTTAATTTTAAAATGCATGTTATTCCCAAATTTTAATACCTTATGATAATATGTCTAAATTATTAGTAAATTTTTAAAATAATGAAAAAGGAGACCAATCCTAAAGATGCTAATAAGATAAGAGTTGCTTTCCATAAACCTGTATTCGCTTTTTCGCTAATGTCCCACATACCTCCTTCTCCTCCTCCTCCTCCTCTAAAATGTCGCTCATCGTATTGCTTGAGATTTTCATAACTGTAGAAATTAGCAAAATCTGCAGGAGGGGTCCAACGAAATCCTTCTTGCTGTCGTTGAAAGCTTTTCTCATTTGTAAGCTTATTGTCATATCTTTTCCTTGATTTATCATCTGATAAAACCTCATATGCTTGAACAATTTACATTAATTTTTGTTTCGATTCTTCAGAATTTTTATTTTTGTCAGGATGATATTTTAGGGCAAGCTCACGAAAAGCTTTTCTTATTTGGATTTGATTAGAATCCTTTGCTATTCCTAATATCTTATAATAATCTGACACTTAATACTTTATTCTTCAAGGTAAAATAATAATTTTTTCATGATTTTATGTATTTATAAAGAGATCTTCTATATTGGTCACTATAACAATCAAATCATAATCTATTTATCTTCGTAATGGATCTCATATTATATGGAAAGATTCTTTGGAAGGAAGATAACTAGTAAATTTAATCTAGAAGAGAAAGCTGAAGAAGAGAAATCTAAAGAAGAAAAACCTTCCGAACCGGAGAAGAAAAATAAAACTAGTAATATTACTGATATTCAAAAATTTGATCTTTATAATAAAGGAATTAATCATATGGCTAACGAGAAACTTTCCGATGCCATTAAATGTTTTGAATTATCTTTAAGAATTGATCCCCAATTTGTTAATGCATGGATAAAAAAGGGATATTCTCATTTCCATCTTGGCGAATACACTGTTGCTGTTTCTGCTTATGATAATGCCCTAGATCTAGATATCAATAATTTTGAGGCATGGAACCTAAAAGGACTTGCATATTATAGGATGAATAACTTGATAAAAGCCATAGAATGTTGTGAAAAAGCAATAGATATCAATCACAATGATGGAATGTCTTGGTATAATTTATCTTGCTATTTAGTTCTTGATGGAAGTGTAGACGATGGAATGGAAGCTCTAAAACGAGCAATTGAAATTGATATTTCATATGCTAAACGTGCGGTTAGAGATAAAGATTTCGAAAATGCCAAAGCAGAAGAAGGATTTAGAAGGATAGTTGAAGTTGTTGTTCTGGAAGCAATAAGGCATGGCTATGATTATGCAGGCAAAATAATATGGATTACTGGTATGGATAAAGTTGAAGTTGATGATGCTTTACTTAGGTTAACTATGAGAGGTTTGGTAATAAGAAGGGAAAAGAAAAATTTATTCAATAAAGAAGAATATTATGAACTTTCTAAAGAAATAGCTTCTAAAGTTGGTACAGTGAAACGTTCTGGGTTAATGGGAAAATCTAGAGAGGTCTCTCCTCCTGTTCAACAATTAAAAGATATAAGTGAACTATTAGGAAAAAGTAGAGAATCTATAGAACAAGGAGACGTTGAAACAACTATAGGTTATTTTGATAAATTGATAAATCCTTCTATTCATGGAAGTACTATGATTGAGAAATTTTTCAATGAACATAGAGATTTAAGATTATATCAAAATAGATTGAGAGATAAGGGGCAAGAGTATTTGAATTCTCATAAAACTGATTTTATAAAATTAATAAACGAGATTGATAGCAAGGTTAGAGGAACTCATTTTTCAAATAATATTGTAGATAACTAAAAGAAGATAAGAAAAAACACATAGAGCAATTCACGCATTCGAGAGAAAAAACATGGAATTATTTTTTTGATATTCATACAATAAAATGCATTAGTAATATATAATCAATTGATGGTGATCTAATAGTATATGCCGAAGATTTTTGCTGATGTCAGCGAGAAAGAAATTAGCCGCACAATTGCTGCAATGTTTATGGAAACCCTAAATGAATATACCGACTCCGAGGTTATTATTATTGGTGCCGGACCTGCTGGTTTATCTGCAGGCAGAGAATTAGGTAAATCTGGAATTAGAACATTAATTATTGAACAGAATAATTACATTGGTGGAGGTTATTGGGTTGGGGGTTATATGATGAATCCTGTAACTGTTAGAGCGCCCGCCCAAAAAATTTGGGATGAATTAGGTGTTCCATATAGAGTCATAAGAGATGGTCTTTATGCTACCTGGGGTCCTCATGCTTGTTCAAAATTAATAGCTGCAGCTTGTGATGCAGGAGTTAGATTTTTGCAACTAACAAAATTTGATGATCTTGTTATTAAAAATAAACGTGTTGGTGGTGTTGTTGTAAATTGGATGCCCGTTTCCGCCCTACCAAGAAATATTACTTGTGTAGATCCAATTGCATTTGAAAGTAAAATAGTTATAGATGCATCTGGTCATGATTCTGTTGCAGTAAAGAGATTGATGGACAGAGGTTATGTAAAGTGGAAAGGAATGGATCCGATGTGGGTCGAAGGAGGTGAAGATGCCGTTGTTAATTATACTGGCGAGGTATTTCCAGGACTGATTGCAACAGGCATGTCAGTAACTGAAACTCATGGTCTTCCAAGGATGGGCCCTACATTCGGTTCAATGCTATTATCCGGTAAAAAGGCTGCTGAAATAGCTGTTCGCAAGTTAAAAGAAGTACCACAAATTCCAAACTGACTAAATTAGGAATAATTTCCTTTTTTTTATCTTTTTTATTTTCTATTTTACTAAAATTTGTTATAAAAATGTCATATTGTAAATACATAAGGTTCCATAATGAATCTTCTTGGCCTGAATTAGATATCGATAAGATTCTATCTTATTTAAAGAAAATATTTCCCTATAATATAATAGAAAAAGAAAAAGAATCTTTATTGTGTTTTAATTCAATAAATAATGAACAAACCTTCTCATTTTATAATCAAGCTGTTGTTAAAGACTTGAAAAAACCATTAGATATTTACGATTTAAATTATTATAATTCTTATAATAATATAGAAAAAAAGGTAATTGAATTCGACAAAAAACATGAATTGGTTGACCTCTTATTATATGATGGATTTCTTTTACAAAAATTTCTTCAAAAATTAATGGAAAATGATGAAAAGCAGCAACAGCAGGAATTAACATTCTCAAAAATTAACATTATGATAACTGATAAATTATTATGTACATTTGACGAAACAGATTGGCGATATCATGCCAGGTCTTTAATTTGTGGAAATCCAACTTTGATTTCTACTTCTGGAATTGTAGAGGGAATTGCTAAACCACGTGATTATTATTATAAATTGTATTTTTTTAAAGATCTTGATATTGTTGATGAGCTCAAAAAGGATTACGATGGACAATTTATCAATTATAATGATCCACGAATAAATGATGTTATTGAAGGTTTAGTTCTTCAATCTATCTTTTATTTTATCAATTCCGGAGATCCTTTTTGCGGAGACAGAAATTGCAGGTTTTTTAATGCACATTTTCAAGATGATATCTTTAGAATAAATATAAAAGAAAAGAAGATATGCCAAAGACATAAAATTCTCATAAATAAATACAATAAAGTCTTTATTAATACTGATCGTTTTAACAATGCAGGATAGAGACAATATAACGAACAAATTATTAATTGGTCTTTATTTTTATCTATAACAGACAGTATGCAAATCCATGATAAGGGTGATAATGACAATAGAACTTCTAATAATAATCAAAAATTAAATACTTTTGATGTTATTATTATTGGCTCAGGTCCTGCTGGCTACACTGCAGCAACGTATACATCTCGTGCTAAACTAAAGACTTTAATAATAACTGGCAGTTTGCCTGGAGGACAATTAATGACAACTAGTGAAGTTGAAAACTACCCTGGATTTCCTAATGGAATTTTTGGACCTGAATTGATGATGAATATGAGACAACAAGCTGAAAGATTTGGTTCTATTATTGTTGATGACGAAGTAATAGAAGCGAATTTTAAACAAAAACCTTTTTTTGTAAAAACTTATTCAAAGGCATATTTATCTAAAGCAATCCTAGTATGTACAGGAGCTACGCCGAGAAAATTAGGTATTGCGGGTGAGGATGAATATGGGGGTAGAGGTGTTTCCTATTGCGCTACTTGTGACGGTCCTTTTTTTAAAGGGGAAGATATTGCTGTTGTTGGAGGTGGAGATACTGCCCTTGAAGAGGCTACCTTTCTAACAAAATTTGGAAAATCAGTAAAATTGATTCATAGACGCAATTCACTTAAAGCAAGCAAAATATTACAAGAAAGATCATTTGAGAATTCCAAAATTCAATTTCTGTGGGATAGTACTATTACTAAAATAACTGGCAATAAAAAAATTTCAACAATATCAATAAAAAATGTAAATACTCAAGAAGAAAGGGAACTAAATGTTGGAGGTTTATTTATAGCGATTGGACATGAACCCAACACAAAAATCTTTAAAAACCAACTTGAAATGGATGATCACGGTTATATCGTTTTGAAAGAAAATTCAAGAACTAGTGTTGAAGGAGTATTTGCAGCAGGAGATGTCCATGATTTTCGTTATAGGCAAGCTATTACTGCTGCTGGATACGGTTGTATGGCTGCTCTTGATGTTGAAAAATGGCTAACTCAAAAGGAAAACGATAATAACAACAAATTATAACTTAGTAACGATAAAGTACTAAATAAATAACAAAAACTTATTCCTTTTAATTATGTTTTTATTGTTTAATTACATATATGAAATTGATTATCGATTTATAATCCTCAATAGTCACAAATAATTTTTTAAATATCATACTACTATGTTTTAAAATTTATATCTTGATTAATTAAAAGAAAATGGATTTTTATTGCTAGTACAATAATTCTGAGAGATACTTTGCATTTTGCAGAACTTTCTCATATTCTTCAGCGGTAAAAACATTTTGTTCTTTATATAGACTCTTAAATTTTCTTCCATCATCAGCAAAAATGCCTACTATTATTCCTTTTTTAATTTTATTTCTAGTTTCCAACATTGCTGACATTACTGAACCAGAAGATGGTCCAACTAACATATTCTCTTTGTTAGCAAGTTCTTTTACCATTGTAAAAGAGTCTTTATTAGTTGCAGTAAACCATTCATCCACTACATGTTCTCGTCTTTTAAAAAGATCAGGCATAGAAGATTCTTCAAAATTTCTTAAACCCTGCAATAAATGATTTCTTTGAGCTTGAATTGCAACAACTTTTATATTAGAATTCTTTTCTTTCAAATAGACACCAGTACCTGTTATAGTTCCTCCAGTTCCACATCCTGTTAGAAAATGAGTAATCTTGCCATTAGTTTGATACCATAGTTCAGGGCCTGTGCTATCGTAATGAGCCATAAAATTAGCATCATTTTCATATTGATTTAGCATATAGTAAATATCTGGTCTTGGAGTAGATATTGCCTTTGCAAGTGCTATACTCTGATCTGTACCAGCTCCTACTCTGGGACATAAATCGTCTGATGTTTCATGTATTTGAGCTCCTAATTTTTTAAGTATCGATTTTGTTTCAGCACTTACTTTTTCTGGAATAACTATCTCAACCTTGTATCCTAAAGATGATGAAATCCCTGTTAGTGCTATTCCTGTATTTCCTGAAGTGGGTTCTATAATTATGCTTTTGTCTTTCTTGATTCTTCCTTTTGATTCTGCATCTTTTATCATCCAAAATGCAGCTCTATCCTTAACAGAACCAAAAGGATTATGCCATTCTAGTTTAGCAAAAAGTTTTATGCTATCTGTTGAAAAAGAAGATAATTCTATTAAAGGAGTATTTCCTATTTTTTCTATTACTCGATTTCTTGTTATTGTTTGAGTCATTTTATTTTGCCTTTTTTATTACAAATTCTAAATCTGATTCCTTTTTATTTACTGATATTAAATCATGTCCATTCCTGTTTACCCATCTAGAAATATCTTCTTCTGATTGTGGATCATCTGCAACAACCTTTAACCTTTCACCTATTGTCATTTTTTCAATTTCTATTTTTGTTCTAAAAACAGGTTCAGGACAGTAAAGACCTCTTACATCAATAACTTTTTTAAAATTACTACTATTGTTATCAACCTTGTTATTATTATTAATATTATTATTCTCCACTATTTTCCCACTATAAAAAGAAGCTGTTGCAATATAAAATGTTTATGACCATATTTTCTAGTTAAATTCATCGGAAAATATCGTTCTTTTCTTTTCTTATGATTTTTGTAATTGAATTATTACGTTTAGAGTATTTAACATTTCTAACTATTGCTATTGGGATACCTTCATTCTTGCCCATAACAAGTTCTGCTGCACCTGCTATTTCATCAACAATAGCTATTTCTGTAACCCTTAAAATTTTGCCAAACATATCCTGTTTTCCTTTATAACTTTTTAAAGGATTTATACCTGCAATACCTATTGCAACATTAGTCTGGCCCATTCTAAATGGACGACCAAAGGTATCTGTTATTATAACAGCGATCTTTTTTCTGGTTTTTTCATATATCTCTTTTCTTATTGATTCAGCGGATTTATCAGGGTTTATTGGTAGTAAAAGGACTTGATCCTTTTTATTACTCACATTACTTTGATCTATACCAGCATTTGCACAAATAAAACCGTGATGAGTTTCAGCAATTACAATATTATTAAATATTCTTACAATCTTATTGGATTCTTGTAATATCAATTCAATAATTCGAGGGTCTTTGTCTATTTGTTTACTAAGATCTATAGACTTTTTAGAAGGATTAATGTCATCTAGGTTAATTAATCTTCCTTCAATTTTTGAAATGATTTTTTGAGCTAAAACTATTATATCTCCATTCTCTATACTCTGGTTATTATTATTTTTTTTTATTGTCCTTAAAAGAGTGTTTACTATATTTGAGTTTGGTGTAATTTGACCTTTTATGTATATTGGAATTATCTCAATTCTTTTTAGCATTAGAATTTGTTAGGATGAAGTGATTTTATTTATTTTAGTTTATTTTTCATTTCTTCTTCTTTTTGGTTGGTGTTTAGAATCCAATTTCCAAATCTTTTTTCCAACAAATTCTTTAGTAATGATAAGTTCCTTATTTCTATAACATCATCTGCTTTGTTTTTGACTATATCTACAGGACAAAAACCCACCGTGTACCCTGCTATATCAAATAGCTTTAAATCATTAGCTCCATCAACAACTACAACTATTTCTTCTTTTTTTATACCCAATTGTTTAATTATAGGTCTAACAACAAGAGATTTATCTGAAGTCACTTTAAGGTCAATATCATCTAGTATTCCATTTCTGAAGATTAATTCATTAGAAAAAATTAAATCTAGACCTAGTTCTTTCTTTAATCTATCTGTGATAATTGTAAAGCCACCTGAAACTGCAACCATTTTCCAGCCTGCATTTTTGAGTGCTGAACAAAGATCTTTTGCTCCAGGCATGATTTCTAGGTTTTCTCCTATTACTTTAGCATCTTGAAATCTTGTACCCCTTAAAGCATACACTCTCCTTCGAAGACCTTCTTCCCAATCTATGTCTCCTCTTATTCCTTGTTTTGTTATATCCCAAATTTCCTTTTCTTTTGTAGGTCCGAAAACTTGGGCCAATATAGGTAAATATTCAGCATTAAGTAATACGCCTTCCACATCAAATATTATTAACATAGATATTTGCTTAAGCGACTATCTTTCTTTACCGTATATTAAGCTTGTCTGTTTATAGTAAATTGTTAAAATTAAATAAAAAAATGGGTGAAGAATGGAAAGTAAATAATTTAAAATATACTTATCCCTTAAAAAGTAAAAAACTAATAATACGGAATAATTCCTAGATCAAATTTATTACATGGAAATTGCACAAGTTATTTTTATATCTTTACTTATTTCTATACTAGGAGGAATTTGTTTTACCTGGATCTACCTTTTATTATTTATGATTAAATCCATTATCCAATCTCCTAAGTTGGAATTTATTGAAAATGTAGAAAAGAAGTTTCCAAAGGTTAGCATAATACTTCCAGCCAGAAATGAAGAAAAACATATTCGTTATTGTATAAATAGTCTCTTAAGACAAGATTATTCGGATTTTGAACTAATCTTAGTTAATGATGAATCAACAGATAAAACTTTGGAAATTATGAAAGAATTTGAAAATTCATATCCTTCTAAAATTAAAGTTGTTAATGTTACTGGACGTGATAAGAATTGGATTGGAAAAAATTGGGCATGTTATCAAGGTTATCTAAGGTCGAATGGTATTTTATTGTTATTTACAGATGCTGATTCATTTCATTCAGAAAAAACAATGTCTTTAGCTGTCCAAAATATTATTTATAATAAATTGGATGCAATAACAGTAATGCCCATGTTATTGTGTAATGATTTTCTGACCAAAGCGACTCTTCCCATATTAACAACTTTTATGCATACTAGGTTTTCACCTCTTAAAGTTAATAGCGCAAAATCAAAGCTAGGATATTTTTTTGGAAGTTATTTTATTATTAGCAGAGATACTTATGAGAAAGTTGGCTCTCATGCATCAGTAAAACATGAAATAATCGAAGATGGTGCTTTAGGCAAAAAAGTCAAAGAGGCCAATTTTAAAATGAAAATGGTTAGAGGTGAAAGCTATGTCCAA
The DNA here is from genome assembly GCA_036380115.1 of Nitrososphaeraceae archaeon. Lineage (GTDB taxonomy): Archaea > Thermoproteota > Nitrososphaeria > Nitrososphaerales > Nitrososphaeraceae > TH1177. The sequence goes on from DASVFI010000020.1 coordinate 18,750, forward strand.
GCAATTTGGGCACGAAATTCCATAGAATTACTTAATGCTATAGATAGATTAGTTATACCTCTCTTTAAAGAAAAAAGACTTAAAGCTAGTCTTTTGAGTATAGCTCTTTTCTTTTTATTACTATTTCCTGTTTTAGTTTTTCCTTTATCATTAATCTTAAACATAAATAATCCAACTCTCATTAACTTTGGCATTTCTTTTTTATCTGGATTGATACTGGTTATTCTATTCACCACAAATTTAATTCAAATCCAAAAAACACTTTTCCTTAACAAAATTTATTCTATTGGTTTTGTAATTGGAGGAACAATTATAGTTACAAGATTTATCAATAGATTAATAAAATTAAATGCAAAAAGTATAATCAATTGGAGAGATAGAATATATACCTTATCTAATGACCAAACATCTCCATTATAGTATTTCACAAGTCTGAAAGTAGTTATTCTCTTTTCTTTTTGATACGAAGTTATTGAGATAAATAATATTTTCTTTTTTAGATGCGACTACATATCTCCAATATTCATCTATTGATTTTGTAATGCCAATCCTCTTAGTAGCTAATATTAAATCAGGTATAATGCTTTCTTCTAAGTATATTTCACTACTAGTATCAGTCAAATTGTAATTATTATGCTGCTTGTTTATGCATAACGCTTGGGCAACTTTGCCTGGTCCATTGGTTAGAGAATTTATCTCTGGTATTTTTCTATACTCCTTCATATATTGAATTCCCTCTTGAGGTTCTAAAGCACGTAATAATACGGCACCTGCCCTCTCTTTTTGCGATCGAGCAGTAACATTGAAACAGAAATGATTTCCATAAATAAAATATATGTATGATCTCCCGACAGGGCCAAACATAATCTGATTACCATTTGTCATACCTTTGAATGCATGACTAGCTTGGTCATTTTTGAAGCCATAAGCCTCTGTTTCTACTATGACGCCTGAAAGCTTTATTCTTTTATTATTTTTTGTTGTTATAATTCTTATTAATTTTTTTCCTAACAGATCTTGTGCTACTACATTAGTATTGCGTAAAAAAAAATTAGAATTAAGAATTTTAGACTTTTCCAATAATTTCAATCCATTTTATACATAATTATAATAATAATAATAAAGTATAAGATAATTTGCAATATAACCAAGTATCATCGATGATTGATTTAAATAGTCTCTTATAGTACTAACTGTGTTTGCAAAAAAATCTTGGTATAAGTTATGAATTAAAATTACCTTTAATACTCATCCATACGCCATTTGGATTAAAGTTTTTTGATACAATAGCTAATTCAAAATTTGGAAAAATTTATGCAAAATTTAATATTTATTTCATGCCCTTAATAACTGCTTTAGCTGTATTTTTAATTGTAGGATCTCTTCTTGTCATATTTTCTAACGATTCTGCTAGGGAAAGTGTTCGTGAGATAGGTCCTCAAGGTAATCTATTGATTCCAGGTTTAAATCCTATACTACCTTGGACATATGGATGGATTGGATTAGTTATTACGATAATAATTCATGAAGCAGGACATGGTATTGTTGCCCGAGTTTACAATACCAAGGTAGAGTCAACCGGAGTGGTATTGTTTCTTGCCCTACCGATAGGAGCATTTGTAAATATCCAACAAGATGAATTGAATAGAACATCCTTCAAACAAAAAAGCGCAATTCTTACTGCAGGACCTATGAACAACATGATACTTGCCGGTATCTGTTTTGGATTGCTATTTCTTTTAATATCGTCACTTTCACCTGTTTCAAATACTTCAGGTGATGAAGCTGGGATCACTGTATTGACCGTAGGAGAAAATTCTTTGGCAAAATCGATTGGATTAGAAAAAAACTCTATAATTACTTTTATTAATAATGAACCAATAGAAGATGTTGTAGAGCTAAGAAATATTTTAAGGGATAATTTAGGAACTGCTATTCAAATAAAATGGCTGACAGAAGATAAAAAAGAACAAATTCAATCTGTTAATCTACCAGCATCTATTCCAGAAAATAAAGGTGTATTGGGTGTTACCCTTGCAGATACATTTTTTGATCCAGTATTAGTTTTAGACAATTACAAAAATCTCTTTTTAACTAATCCATTAGCAATACTCATGCCCCCAACATTACAACAAAATCTGGTTCCATATTCCGATGTTATGTCACCTCAGTATTCTTCAAGTATTTTTGGTTCAGCTTTTCCAATTATTGCAAATTTACTTTTCTGGATTTGGTTTATCAATTTTAATGTCGGTATCTTCAATGCACTTCCTATAACTATGTTAGATGGTGGTCAATGGTATGGAACATTACTAGAAAACAAGATTAAAACCAAGAGCAAAGTAAAACCATTTACTATTTTAAGCATAATATTTATAATAATTGTAATATTGGCATTTACTTTACCATGGGTTTTAAGATAAGCTAATGCTGATAACTCGTATGGGAGCATAAAGTCAGTACAATGATAACCATATTTTGACGGAAGGAATTTAATACTATATTTGACTAAAACTATATTAATGGAATAATAAATATATAACATAGACAAGTTTCAATTTATGTCTATTAATTATTTCTTTTAAAATAGATAAATAATTGATATTGAACAAACGAACAAAAAAAATTTGATAAATATGAAAAGAAATACAAATACTAATAATAATGGTATTGCTAATACCAGTGAGACAAGCAACAATAAGGATTCAATAAATAATGGAAATACAAGTGAGATAATAGATAGAACATTAAAGAATCAAAAATATCCTAATGAAGAAGAGGCAATAACAAAAACAATTCTAGAATCAGTTCCCAAAGAGTCACAAATTACTCTTGCTAGGTTCGAAGGACCAAATATTGCTTTATACACAAAAAACCCCCAATTTTCTCTTACAGAATTGACATACTATCTATCATCTCTTTCAAAAAACTTGAAAAAAAGATTCATTGTTAGAACAGATAACTCAATAAGACTACAAGAAGATGAGACAAGATCCATTGTAGCAAAAATATTACCTAAAGATGTCGTTGTTTCTGCAGTCTTTTGTGATGATGCCACGGGTGAAGTAGTTTTAGAGGTTAATAAACCTGAAGCAATTGATTCAGAAACTATTATAAATATAGCTCAATCTACTGGATGGATAGCTCATTTACGACGTTCATCACATATCTCATCTATGAGTATCAAAAATATACATACAATATTGAAAAGCTCATCAAAGGAACGAAGTTGTTTTCTAAGAGAATTAGGTAAGAGAGTTTTTAGGGAACCATTAATCAAAAGAATGGATGAAAATTTTGAAACTGAAAAACTACTAGAAAAGACTATAACAAATGGTAATAAACCGTCTAAATCGTGGAATAATAAAGAGGTTTATATTTTTTGTCTGGGAGGAGTAAAACAAGTGGGCCGGTCTTGTTTTCTTGTTGTAACGTCTGAGAGTAAAATTATGTTGGATTGTGGTATTAACCCTGGAGAAAATAATGGCATGGATGCTTTCCCCCGAATTGATTGGCTCGATTGTCAATTAGGTGATTTAGATGCAATAGTGATTAGTCATGCTCATATAGATCATCAAGGTTTCTTACCTACCTTATTCAAATACGGCTATGATGGTCCTGTATATTGTACTGAACCCACCTTACCTTTAATGAATTTATTACAATCTGATTCAGTAAAAATAGCACAAAATAATGGTGTTTATTGTCCATATGAAACACGAGATATTAATGAAGTAATAAAACACTGCATAACCTTACCTTATGGTAAACCTACAGATATTTCACCAGATGTAACTATAACACTAAATAATGCTGGTCACATTATGGGAAGTTCAACTGTACATTTGAACATTTCTGGCGCTCATAATATACTGTATTCAGGCGATTATAAGTATTCAAAAACACAATTATTGGATAGTGCTGTTTCGAATTATCCTAGGGTTGAAACGTTGATTACAGAGAGTACATACGGTGGTTCAAATGATATAATGCCAGATCAAACAGTAGTTTACAATAATTTTACTGAGACAATTAATAAAACATTAACCAATGGTGGTAAAATTCTTATTCCTGTTCCCGCTGTTGGTCGTGCCCAAGAAATAATGCTTGTTTTAGATAAAGAAATGAAAGAAGGTCGATTAATTGAAGCTCCTATTTATATTGAGGGAATGATTTCAGAGGCGAGTGCTATACACATGTCATATGCACATTATCTTGGTCAGGATGTAAGACGATCTGTTTCTCAAGGAATTAATCCTTTTCAGTCAGAATATTTTACTGTAGTTAATGGATTAGGTAAACGAGATGAGGTATTAAATGATCCTAATCCTGCTATTATCATGGCTACTTCAGGTATGTTAGAAGGCGGTCCTTCTGTTGAATATTTCAAAGAAATTGCTACAGATTCAAATAACAAAATGATTTTTGTATCATATCAAATTAATGGTACGTTAGGAAGAAGAGTATTAGATGGCAATATGAATGATGTTAGCATGATGGATAAACATGGCAAAGTCAAAGTTATTCCTATAAAATGTCAAACTCAAAAAATTGATGGGTTTAGTGGTCATAGTGATTTCAATCAAATCTTGAGTTTTGTATCTAGAATAAAACCAAAGCGGGTACTAGTAAATCACGGCGAACGTACAAAATCAGAGAATATTGCAAGTACAATCTATAATAAAATAGGAATTAGATCATCTGTACCCGATAATAGAGAAATTATAAAATTGCGGTAAGAAAATCAAATTCTTATACCTTTAGTTTATGATTCTTTTATATAAACAATAGACTTTTTAGGGAAGTATGCCTAGATACTTTTGGTTGGGATATGGCTATAAAATACAAATGTTTAGAATGTAATATTGTTCTTTCAGGTGAAGGTGCTTCTCGGCATTATCTGTCAAATCCTTCACATAAACTCGAAAAATTACCTCCTCCTCTTAAGCCAACAAAGACTAATAGAGAAGAGTATTGAAAATTACTTATTCTCTAATACTCTCCAAAGTAGAGATTAATTGCCATATATTAGTACGAATATGTGACTGAATATGATGATTTTGAGTCATATTCTCTAATAAACTTATGGCATTTGCAACTCTTATTGAGATATCTCCATTTCTTTCATCTCTTAATGTTGATAAAATTTCTTTCATGGAATTTTTAATACTTTTGGGAATGGTCTGATTTTTTAATATTGATTCTAGTAGGGTCATTGATTTTAATAGTTTTTCCTGATTATCTCTTTTGCGCATTTCCTTTGTTTGTCTCATGGTCATGATATTATTTTGATATAAGAGAGACATAGGTTTTTTATTCTTTTTCATTGACTTAACAAGTCCGGTTCTATTATAGCATCTTATTTATGATTTGTAAGAGATAGAATAAGCAATAATTTTTTGACGATCCTAGAATAATAAATCAACTTTTATTACTTTTTATCTGTCTCTTGTACAAGTTTATCAGTTCATCGGCGTTTGTAGAGTCTTCTGGATTTTTATCATATCTTATTTTTCCAGAATACTTTGGAAATCTTAATGCCAGGCCAAAATTGTCTCGGATCAATCCTAACGCTGCAGTATGAGATGGACTTAGGGTAATTTCGGAGGCGATTACTTCTAGTACTATCTTTGGCTTAAACCAAATATCCATTTTGGTATTAGTTATGACATTAGATTGTTTCTCTTTAACTACATAATTTTTTAGCTCATTATAAATGAGTTCTAAATCTTGATCAGAAAAACCAGTTCCTACTTTACAAATGCTCTGAAATGTATCAGAATTCGGATCGTATGATGCTAATAGTAAAGCTCCATAATAGCCTGTACGTTTGCCTCTGCCTAATAATGCACCGATTACTGTAAGGTCAAAACTATCTCCCAAGGCATTATTATATTCTGTTTTTAGTTTCATCCATAAATATTCTCTTGCTCCAGCCCGATATCTGCTATTAAGTTGCTTTAACATTAATCCTTCGCACCCATCCAGTTTTGCTTGGCTAAAAAAATTCTCTATTTGAGTTAAATTGGAAGAAACAATTTGCTGGATAACGTCTATTGTGTTATTTTTATTTTCCTTAACAATGGTTTCCAAAATCTTTCTTCTTTTTATATATTCATAATTAGTCAAATCTTTTTCTTCTACATACAATATATCAAATAAGTATACTTTTATTGGATATTTTTTAACAATATCATGTATATTATACTTTCTTTTTCTATGCATTAATTCTTGAAAAGGCTGAATTTCTTTTGTAGTTAAATTAATAGAGACTATTTCAGCCTCTACTATACATCTACTAATATTAAAATTCTTTATTGAATCTATAATATCGGGATAATGGAATGTTATCTTTTCAAGGCTTCTTGAAAATAATTGTACTTCTGATTTATCTTTGTGAATTTGGACTCTTTCACCATCTAGTTTATATTCTAGTGCTATCCTACCATTAGATCTTTTTAAGGCTTCTCTGGGATCCGTTACTCTTTCAGCTAGCATCGGTCTTATAGGTTTGAGTGGTGTAATTTTTATTTCATCTACACCTTCTAATCCTTCTGTTGATAATATCTCTGCAATTCTGCCTAAATCATTATAAACATTGTATTTTTCTTCTATCTTTTTCCTATTTGTCCTATTTCCTGTAAAGGCGATGGCTAGAGCATCTATTATTGTATATTCAGCTATTCCTAGTCGCAATGTACCTAAAAGAAATTTTATAATGTATTTGCTTTCTAAGGGTGTTGCATCATTTAACAAACTATTTACTAGACGAAGTTTTATTACTTGAGATCGGGAGCCTATAGATTTTGCTATTTTTTCAAAAGTCGAATATATTCTTTCAACAGTAATTTTCTCACTAAAGAGAGTACGTTGATATTTATTTTTTGTTATTTCTTTTGCAGCTTCACCTAAATCTCCAATTTTTCCATATATGTCTTCTACTTCTTTAACGCTGATTCCTGTAGACTCTGATATAGCTTTAATAGTCAATTTTTCTGCTAATCCTAATTCGATGCCTTCAAAAGATGGACAGATTTTTCCTTGTAAAAGATAAACAATTTTTTTTATTGTACTAGTTGGAGTCTTTTTTAAGAGATCAACTAAATGGTCTATTAACAATAATCTACTTTTAGTTTTTTCCATATCCTCAAAAATTTCTGCTATAGTTGAAAAATCCAACAAGTATCGTTACTTCATTTTAATTATTTATGAAAGAGGATTTAAATTTTTAATAAAAAGATATAAAATATATTACTTTAAGGGATAATTTAATTATTAATATGGGAGGAGTCAAGAAAAAAACATTAAGTTCAACCAAAGCTACAGGACAGCAACCAAGCGATGGACCAACAAACAAGCCTAAGAAAGATGAAAATAAACCAGCATTTAAAAGTCAAAAACATAAATCGTCTGTAATAATAGAGGATATCAATGATCCAAGCATAGTAAGAGGGATGAAGGCAATTACTGTACAGTCACTTTCAAAAGCATTAGGAGTAAAAATATCAATAGCAAATAATTATATTAGAAATTTAGAATCAAAAGGACTAGTTAAACTTGTTGGAGGATATAGTGGACATAAAGTATATTCATATAATAAGAGCTGAAATATTTCCTACAGCATTTCATTGTTTTTAATTATTTCCCATTTCTGGTTTTATAGTTATTGCATCAGTTGGCTTTAAATTCCTTAACAATTCCAAATTTGATGATGAAGATATTTTTCCAATATGATTCATAGGATATGACGTGGATACCTCTTTGAGAATAAAACAAATAGATCCATTAGATGTCATTAAAGTAATATCACCTTTAGAAAATGCTTTTTTCTGTTTTTCTGCACCTATAATTAATTGAGTTTGTATGTAACAGAAATTATCATAATTATAGTGAATGCCTCCAAAGAGAGGTAATTGTTTTAATAAATGAGATACTGTTAAAGGTGAGAAATGTCGTATGAGTTGTCCATCTAGTATTTCTTTTTTTTCTATTATTATTTTAATTGGTATTCTAGAAACAGTAGGAAATTGATTTGTTTTTGACATATTTTTATACTTTAATAAAATTTGACATGCTATTAACTTAAATTCGTAACGTTTAATTATATTTAAATAAGCTTTTGCAGTATTCTTGGTTGAGGAATTAGATAATAAATATATAGATAATACCTTAAATGATATTAAACCTGAAAATGAAACAGAAACTACAATAAAAAAACCTTCAAAAAACACAAAAAAAGAGTCACAAACAAAAGCAGAAACAAAAACACCAAAAAGTCGTTCAAAAAGTAAAAAAACAAAGAAAACAACAGAAACAAAAGAAGAAGCAGCACCAGAAGAAGAAAAAGAAGCAACAAAAGAATCTATAGAATTTGAATCATTACGTAAGGAAAAATTTGTAGAATATGAAGAAGCTGATTATATCTTAAGAGAAATATCAATTCAAGATAAACAAATATTGATAGGTCCAAAAAGATTAACGAGATTTGAGAAAGCAAGAATTACAGGTGCTCGTTCTTTACAAATATCATTTGGTGCTCCTCTTATGATTAAAGCAGATGTGAAATCAAGGAGTTCCATTTCTCTTGCCATTGAAGAATTAGAAAAAAAAGCATTACCTATATCGATTAGAAGAACATTACCAAATGGATTGTATCAAGACGTGCCAATAGAATGGTTAAAAACATAGAATAGACCTATATATTTTTATAACTTTTAATTTCATTTACTTAGATTACAATGATAGAAGAAGGTAGTAAATCATCATTAGCTATTCCTCCTTTGAATTTGCTTTTTAATACCTCATTATTAGGAAAACAAAATGTATGGGAAATAGATATTTCTAATCTCTTAGAATTACTTTTAAAATTTATTAATTCTAGTGGAAAAAAAGATCTTCGAATCTGCGGAATTGCAGCGTGGTCTTCTTCTCTAATATATAGACTTAAGGTCGAAAGCATTTTTCGTTTGGAAAAACTTTCTATGGAAAAAAGAAATTATAATAATCAAAGTGAAGAAAAAGAAATTCCTGTTCTAAATCTAATAGACTTTCCTTTCAGATTATCTTCGACTTACCCTGTCTCTTTGGAAGATTTACTTAAGATTTTAGAAAATATGGTTAATGAATTAGGGAATCCAAAACAAAAAACTAGAAATCAAATACAAATAGAGCCGATAGAAGATTTTGATTTTGATCATTATCTAGTTAAATTTGAAAAAATTCTAGAAGAACATGAAGACTATTTAATGCAATCATTAAGATTTACGGAAACTCTTGTCTTTAGTAAATTTATTGCAAAAATGGGACGTCTTGAGATCGCTCGTTTATTTATAGCGTTATTACATCTAGCAATGAAAGGAAAGATTGATTTAGTACAAGAAGATGATCCTATTGATATAAAAATAATAAAAAAGTCATTATGATTCAATATTATATAAACACTATAAAAAGAAATAAACACTATAAAAAGGGGTAAATTTGAGAGAAGTTCTTCCTGAAAAAGAAACTGTTGCAAGAATTGAGGCTGCGTTGTATTCGTCAGGAAGGCCTATGTCTATCGATGAATTACTCAAAGCAACAGGTTTAAATTCCAAAGAAAAAATTAAAAAGATTCTTTTAGATTTAACAAAAAAAATTAATTCTGTTTTTTATGCATTAGAATTAAAAGAACTTGATGATGGAAAATTTGTTTTTCAACTTAAATCTGATTATGTTTCTGTAATTAGAAAATTTGCAAAACAGCCTCTACTTCAATCATCAGCTTTGAAAACCCTATCATATATAGTATATGAACAACCGATTACATCAAAAAGATTGGTAGAAATAAGAGGAACACAAGCATATTCACATGTAAAATATTTAGAACAATTAGCATTTATTGAACATGAATCAGTTGGAAGGCTAAAAGTGTACAAAACAACAAGAAAATTTCAAGAGTACTTTGGAATTTCTGATTTGAATATAATAAGAAATAGCATAATATCAAAACCTTAGAAAAGACTTAATTAGAGATTTTACAATTTCTAGTAATGCGAAAATCAATAGAAAGCTTTGGCGGTAAAAAATATACCGGAGGTCGGCTAATTCCATCGCGAATGCGTCGAAAATCAGAAATTGACAGGTATCCACATGAACCTGTTTTAGGAAATGATAATAAGATTGTGGTAAGAAGAGTTAGAGGCGGCACTCTTAAATTATCAATTAAAAATACAGATTTTATTATTGTAAATGATATCCACAATAAAAAAACAATAAAAACAAAAATTATTCGTGTCCTAGAGAATTCTGCGAATAAGGATTATGAAAGAAGAGGAGTTTTGAGTAAAGGGGCTATAGTTGAAACCGAATTGGGAGTTGTAAGAGTGGTTTCAAGACCTGGACAACATGGAAGTATGAATGCTATACTTACAAAAGAAGCTACTTCAAATACTTAAACTAATAATCTTAATTTATTAATTCAATTATTATTATATAGTTATTATCTTGCATTCTATCTTTAAGTGAAAATTAAAATAGTTATATTTATTTTGAAAGTTAATGAAAGATTACGACCATTTTATAATTTGGTTAGATTATTTCAATAAAAATCTCTCTAGAAAAAAAGGAAGACGAATTAAAAGAGAAAATGCAATATTTGATCCTATTTTTTCAGAATTATATGAAGCAGCTATTGAAGAAGGATTAGATATGACTCAGGATAATTCTAATGATCATGCTAGATTCCCTCGCCGCTCATATGTAAGATCGGGATATATCATGATTCCTAAAACACCAAATAAAAAAAAATCAGATATAATTTCTTCCTTATCATCGAGAATAATCTCAAAACGAAATAAGATCAAAAGGACAAAGTAGTAGATAACTTTTTAATTCAAACCTTTTTTAATTTCTTTTATCAATTTTATTAACTTATGTTGACCGAAGGATATGAAAATAAGTAAATTTCAATAATGATTACTTGACAGAGGTAGGTGAAATTATTCATAAGGCGAAGAGTGGTCGCCTTATTTTAAAACTTCATGATCAAACAACAATTAAAGCTGGCGATACAATTGTAGATTCTCAAGGAAAGAAAATTGGAAATGTAAATGAACTTATTGGCTCAGTAAATACGCCTTATGCTTCGGTAATATTGTTAAAAGATGATTTTAAAATAAAATCCGGGGAAAAAGTCTTTAGATTTATTGCTAAAAATACTAAAAAATATTTTCCCAAAAGTTTTAAAAATTCATATAATACTAGAAAAGGGAGGCGTCAAATTTAACAATGATTTTTTTAGAATACTGCAATAATTGTCCAGAGTGTAAATCTAGTTTAATACATGATTTTAGCAAAGGAGAATTTCTTTGTCAACATTGTGGATACGTTGTATTAGATGAAGTCAATGATTATGGACCTGAATCGTTAACAAAAGATCTTGAAGAAAAGAATCGTATTTCAAGAGCTAGCGGGGCTCTTAGTTTTTCTCAACATGATTATGGTTTGAGAACTGAGATTGGAAGTGGACTAAAAGATTATGGAGGTAAAGCAATTAATTCTCAAATGGCAGAACATCTCACAAGTTTAAGAAAATGGCATTCTAGAATTCGCGTTTCATCTTCTAAAGATAGACGTCTATCTAATGTTTTATCAAAAATTACGGAGACCTGTGCTAATCTTAGTTTACCCAAGATACTAATTGAAACCGCTGCAATGATTTATAGAAATTATGAAAAAAATAATGAAGCAAAAGGCAAATCTGTCTCCTGTATTGCTGCTGCTACAATTTATTTGGCCTGCAAAAGATGTTCTATTGTTCGATCTTTGGCTGAAATAGTTGAGACAACAGGAATATCATCAACAGATAGAGCCAGTTTAAAACTAGCATCAAAATATTATAGAATAATGTGTATGGAATTGGGAATATATAATACTACTACTACTAATGAAGATGCTAAAGCGAATAAGTTACCAATTCAAACAAGATATAAAGATAGTAATTCATTTTCCTTATCTAAAGATTGGTTAATTCAATCAAATAATAATAGTTCTGAAAAACGACCAAAAAATATTTTGAATAGTATTTCACAGTCTTTATCAATAGATCACTATATTGCCAAATTAATTAATTTAGCAAAACTAGACACAAGAATAGAAAGACTTGCAATTGATTTAGCACATAAAACTTCTAAAAATTTACTTGTTGATGGAAAATCTCCTAATGGTATTGCGGCCGCATACATATATTTATCTTCAGTTCTTCTAGGAATGAACATACTTCAAATTGATGTATCAGGCCTTGCGGGCGTAACAGAAGTAACTATTAGAAACCGTTGTAAAGAAATTCTATGTAGTTCAAAAATTATTATTACAGTCAAAGCAACTTCAAAATAAGTTTTAATTATTTATTTAGTTTTTATTTTTTTTATAATTTCATATATAAGAGTAGTTATTTAAATTCATGCCTGATTATTTTGAAATAGAAAGATTGATAGAAGATTTAGCAAAGATATACTCTACGGCTTGTGCGACATCATGGTATAAAGTAAATAATATTTTTAATCCAACCATAGATGAATTTAGAAATAAAGTTATTGAATACATGAAACATTTTGAATATACGCTCTCTACTTTCCCTAGTACTCCTGAAAGTGATAAACTTAAAGAATATGCAAAAAAATTGCTAAAAACGGAAATAGAAAAAGTAGGAAAGGGAGAAAACAAAGAAGTAGAAAAACGCCATAGATATTTTGTCGATTACAGATAGCTTTAGATATAATATGTAGACATTCTATAAAGATATTGTATTTTTTATATGGGTATAAAGGTTGTATTAGTATTATACTTTATGATTATTTCAGCAATGAGATTAAAACTTGACTTAACTATAAATATTGTATTTTTGCAAAAAACATAATTCATGTCGCAGAATAGACCAGATTATGATATTATAATAGCAGGAGGCGGATTAGCCGGTATGATTGTCGCCGCATCTGCTGCATACTATTCAAAGCAATCTTTAAAGATTCTTGTAATTGATAGAAATTCCTTTTCAGAAATAGGAAAAAAGACCATTAATGGATGGGTGTGTGGCGATGCCGTTGGGAAGAATAGCGTAGATTACATGACAAAGAGAATTAATATTTCTTGGGGATGGCCCGAAATTGAACACCCTGTTAAAGGGGTTATAGCCTATTCCCCTGATCATAAAACTGGAATTTCTTTTGATGGTGATGGATATATTCTCAATAGAAGACTTTTACCCCAAAAACAGTTGAATGATGCTAAAAAATTAGGGATTGAATTAATGGAAAATGTTGCACTTCGATCATTATTGGTGGATGATAATTTTGTTATTGGAGTAGAAGGTGAAGATCTAAAAACGAAAAAAGTAATTAAAAAAACTGCAAAATTAACCATTGATTGTACCGGTGTAACATCGGTATTAAGATCAAATTTACCAATCAAATCATATATTCAAAAAAAAATAGATAGAGATGATCTAGAATCCACTGGACGATATATATATAACTTCAAAATAAATGGAGAAGATAAAACCTATTTTGACCCAGACTATTGCATAATTCATCTTGACCAAAAGATAGCACCTGGGGGATATGCATGGGTATTTCCCAAAGGGACGGATAAAGTAAATATTGGATTAGGTGTCCAACAACGAGCCTTTAATTCTTATAATAAAAATCAGGGTTCAAATAAAAATTTAAAAAATCTCATAGATGAATATGTTAAAATAAATCCGGTTATTAGTGCACCGGAACTTCCAAATACAGATGAAGACCAAGGTAATACATGGGGTACATGGCAAGTTTCAGTTAGAAGACAAAATGATTGTATGGTTTGCAATGGATATATGTTAGTAGGTGATTCGGCTTGGATGCCAAAACCTTTGGATGCAGGAGGAATCGGACCAGCAATAATTGCAGCAACTATTGCTGGAAAAAATGCTGTTGAATCTCTTCAAGCATCTGATGTCTCGGAGGATTGTCTTTGGAAATATAATATTGACTTCATTAACGATTATGGATATAAAACAGCAGGATTAGAGGTTTTTAGACGGATGTTACAGACCCTGTCAAATGAACAAATTGATTATGGAATGAAACATTTTCTTTCAAAGTATGATATAGAAAAAATTGGTAATGGTGAGCATCCGGAATTTACTACTTTAGATAAGTTAGGAATGTTAATAAGAGGAGCATTAAATAAAACGTTGGCTGAAGACTTAAAATATACATCTCAATTAAATAAAAAATTAATAGATCATTATCATGATTATCCTCTAAAACCTGAAGGGTTTACGACATGGAAAAATAAATTAGATGAATATCTAAATGAAGCATTTACAAAATTCAGATAATCACTTATATTACTTTTAAAATTTATAATGAATAAGCCATGGGAATTTTTGAGCCTTCAATTTTTTTAGCAGTATTTCCATATTTGTTTATATCCTTGTTTCCACTTTTTGGAATAATAATTGTAACAAGATCATTATTTAAAAATAAATAACACAATTCACTATTATTAAAAACTAACAATAATAACAATAATTTATTCCCAAACTTATTTGTAAATAATTTACTTCAAATTATGATATAATCTTTCCTTAGTAAACTACTTTATAGAGGAAATGATAATTGATCCTCCCATCAATTTCTTTTTAAATTTGACATGAGAAAAATTCTTTTTTAACAATGAATATAAAACCCGATTTTCAGGCCATTTTGTATATGTACCATACAGCGCTTGAAATTTGAGCCCTTTTTCTCCTGCTACTATATATGCAAAAATTTTTAGTATATATTTTAAATATATACTAACTCCAAAACGTATAAATTTTTTATCTGGTTTTCCTAAATCTACTATTATAAATCTTCCCCCTTTTTTTAAAATTCTATGTATTTCAGAAACTGCTATTTCTAAATTAATTGCATCTCTTAAAGAATAACCACACATTACTATATCAAATGAATCATCTTTAAAAGGAATATTTTCAAAAATTCCACAGGATAATGATTCTACAATTACATGGTTTCGAGAATTTTGCAGCATCTCAAGCATGGGATCGTACATTATTATTCTTATATTATTTGCAGTGATTTTTTGAGTCATCAAAGACATATTTCCAAAGCCTGATCCCGCATCTAGTATAAGATCACCCTGTTTTACATTTTCACTAATGCCTAAATATCTATAACAATCATCTTTCCCAAGAGATATTACTCTATTAACTTTGTCATAAACAGGAATAATATCACGAAGGGTAGAAAGTACTTGTTTCCAATATAGATATCCTAAACCTGACACTTTTAAATTTAGATTAACAACTGACTTGTATATTTAGATAATTGCATTGTCTATCCAATTAATATTTGGAGAATATATTTGCAACCAAATATTGATAAATAACATAATCTATCCATTATTATGGCTCATGAATTTATTTGTCAGGATTGTGGTTCTCTTTTAGTTCATTCTAATGAATTAACGCTTGCGAGTATGAAAGATGTTCATTCTCAGCTTTGTATTATTAAAAGACAAAAATATATTGCTGCTCAATCTATTCAAGAAATTCCTACAACTCCTATGATGCAGTCTTCTGTACAAATTCCACAAGGTTCTTCTAATAATTCAGAAGCAGCAGCAGCAACACCTACTACCATCAGTAAACCAAGTGTGGGTGAAACAACTATTTCTCTTACTGGTAGTGGAACTAACTATTCCAAGGTCGATGGACCTATTGATACTACATTTAAATCTAAAAGACAAAAATCAGGCAAATTCAAGGATATTAGTGTTTGGGGGCCTATTGATCCTCCAGGACAA
>DASVFI010000021.1:0-20090 GCA_036380115.1 Nitrososphaeraceae archaeon
GAGGAAGCCATTCTCGAGAAAAGACAGCCTTCCGTAAGGAGGAGGGTAGCTATAGAAGATAGCATTGATGGGATGGAGGTGTAATCATCAAGCTTCGGCGAGATGTTCAGCCTGCCATTACCAACAACCCAAGGCACCTGAATTATTATATTAGTATCAACTAATGCTTCTTTTTCTTCTTCATCAATTTGAGATAGATTGATTGATGGATGAATGAAGATGAGATATAGTTGACTAGTATACGTAAAGGTCAAGAATATGGATTAAAGTACTTTTACTATTGTTACAATTATTGTTATGTTATCATAACTAGATGATCTTACTGATAATTATTTGACGATGATCCTGTAGGCGATGAACAAACACACAAATACATTTACGTTTCTTTTTTATTTCTCATTTTTATCCAATTTAGTATTTGAAAAAATTCTATAAAGTGTTTGAGTTGCTAACGTTCCTTCTCTATAATCATTATTCTTAACTGCAACTTCTACGATATCTATTCCAATGAGTTTTGAAGTATTGTTTATTGATTTTAATATCTCTATAATTTGAAAAGGATTTAGCCCAAATGGTTCAGGTGTACCTGTACAAGGGACATAACAGATATCATATACATCAATATCAAAAGAAATGTATATGTTTCTATTATTTGTCAATTTCTTTATTTCTTTTTTAACTTGGTCAATATTTTTGTTAATGTGCCATCCAGTAAAGGTATTGACATCATTCTTAATAGCAATATCGTTTTCTTCTTTATCAGTTTGACGAATTCCAATTTGAATAATATTATTGCCTTTAACATGACCTTCATTAATAAGGTGAAAAAAGGGTGTTGTATGACAAATTTTTTTTCTATCATAAATTGGTTTCATATCACGATGTGCATCAAAATGAATTATTATAGGGTTTTCCTTAGAAATTGATTTTATACTAAAATATGATAACGTATGTTCTCCTCCTAATATAATTGGGATTTTTTTTTCTCTTCTTATGGTTGAATTGATTTGGTCTATATTTAATGCAATTGTATTAAAATTATTTTCTGAAACCTTGTTATATTTATTATTAATTTTAGAATTGACTAGTATTAGGTCACCTATATCATATATCTTTATTTTTTCGTAAATCTCTCTATTTTCATCTAATACAAAAGATTCTATCTGTTTTGCAGAGGTTATCCTAATTGCTTCGGGACCATAGGAAGTACCTTTACCAAAACTTGTAGTAATATCTAAAGGAATTCCATATAAAATTGCATTAGAATCTTGAAATGTTATTTTTGTTGGAAAATCACCAAAACTACATTTTGCATTAGTTTTCTCAGGATTTATGAAAAACTTGTCTAATCGTTCTAAAGCATTCAATCTTCTTTGGTTTGTATTTGTGGAATTACGAATTAAATTGTTTGCTGAATTTTTTCATAAAAATTTTTACTTATTTTTTAGACCAAAATAATTCATCCAAATTAGATTGTCTATCCTTTCCTAATATGGATTTGAAGTTAAAGTTTAATGCAGACAGTAATTGGTCAAAAGTTGATTCCATAGCTTCAAGATATTTTTCTGTGTCAACCTCAGTTATATTCTTAATCAATTCCACCGGCTTGACCCCATCATTAGTTTTGGTTTTAACATATGATATTATATCTCCTGCTTTAATCTTCCTTCCTGATTGATGAAGTAGCAATGCGGCTTTAATGTGTTGAGGAAGTCCCTTATAAGTAATATAATCAATATTTTTTCCATCAACAATTGATTGCACCTTCGAATTATTTGTTTTTTCTCCGTATCTATCCGGTGATTTATTAACCATTACATTAAAACTTAATTCTGATGGATTAATTTTACCTGTCTCTAAATTATTAGCGTAACTCTTTATTATTTCTCTGATTTTCTCTTTTGCTTTTTCAAAATCTTTTTCAGAATTTACTTCTTTTAGTATTTCTAGGATTCTGTAAAATGCCTTTCTTATAAACGGTGGTGTATGAGATTTCTTACCTGTGAGTCCTTTTACATCTACTGTACCATCTTCTAGTACTCCAAGGTAGTTCTTTTTTAAATCGCTAAAGACAACATATCTGTAGGTTTTGTCTATTTCTAAGTCTACTTCTAACTGATTTCTTGCCCATTCTGAGATAGATTTCACCTTCTCTGGAGAAGGATTTTTTAAAAATAAAGAGTCTGTATCACCATATATCACTTCAATACCAATTTCTTTACATTTTTCTATTGTTCTTGTTGTTGTTATTCTTCCTATGGCTGCAGTAGCATCTGCCACTGGAAGACAATAGAGTGGAAATATTTCTGCTCCCATAACGCCATAACTAGCATTCAATATAACTTTAATAGCCTGACTAATTACTTCATAAAGCTGACGACTTTCTATAGTTGCTGTTTTATCTTTTGAAAGTTGTTTATAGTATCTTACTCTCAAATCTCTTAGCGAACCAATTAAAAGAGATGTCAAACCTCTCTTTTCTTTACATATCCAATGAGTTGTTCCTGGAATTTGTTGTTTTAGATCACTTTTACATGATTGGTGAGAACAATTCACAGTTTCATATGATAGATTATGAACTTTTATAATACTTGGATAAAGCGATGCAAAATCAACGACTACTACATTAAAATGGATTCCTAGTTTAGGCTCTACTACAAGGCCTCCTCGATATTTTTTTTCTTTGATTATTGCAGTAGTAGAAGAGACTCCTTTTGATATAAGCTCGTCTCTCCTAGGTATTATAGAATTATTTTGCCTATGTTCATAATATAACATTCCCCTTATCCATTGATTTACTCCAAATCTTGAAACGTCATCGATTGGTAAATGAGCAATTCTAGAAATTACTATTAGTAATTTTATTAAAAGGTTATCGTTAAATGTTGAAAGTCTTAATGTAAGATCAGCGTCTTTTAGACAATACTCTGCCAACTTGTGGATAGGAATATCTGATATATCACCTTCAAATTCTATTTTGTGATCATTAAGTAAAGCTTCAGAAATAGAATTTAAGGTATAATCTGCATATTTGTGATTGAAGGCATAAATCTGAACAGATCTATTTTGAAATGTTCTAAATAAATCTATGTGAATTCCGTGTTTGATATTTACTGGTTCAGCTTGCATTCCTCTTTTTACAAATGTTTCTCTTTTTACAATAAATGGGATATCTTCTTTTTTTATAATTTCTTTCTTTATTGGATCTATTCGAGAGTCTTGAGATCTCATATATAGATACGGAAGATCGAAATCATCTCCATTAAATGTCAGAATAATAGGATAATTTTTGATATCTTTAAATGCAGCTAATATCAATTCTTTTTCAGTTTTTACCACTTCTGCCTCTGAAATAAATGGTTTTTTATCATTTGATCGGTCATTGTCTAATATGTATACTTTTCTGAAACCATCATTTCCTGCTAATCCTATAGCAATTATTGTTTTGTCATGATCCCGCGGATGAGGAATTCTTCCCTCTTCAGATTCTACTTCAATATCTACTGCTATTCTTTTCATATTTGGGATTGGTTGGTTTAAAAGATCAACCCATTGGGCAATATAATAGTTAGAATTTTTGATTTTATTGTCAAGTAAATTCTGAATATTGTTATCGATTAATTTGTAAAGTTTATTCTGTATTTGGGGATCTATTTCGTATTTATATTGATAAATGTCATCATTTTTTCTATAATAGTAAGTACCAGGAACAAGTGCATTATCATATAAATAATTCTCGTGATATTTTATATCGGCTTCCCATGCAGTTACTTTTTCTCTTATACTATTGTTAGTTCCTCCTATCGATAAAGGATCTGGAGCAATAATCTTTATTACATTAATTTCCTTATCTATAATTAGGTCAATTTTTTTATTTTGTATTGCCTTGTACTTTGGCTCCTTTTCAATAATTTCTTCTACTTTTTCTTTATATTCTATTTTTGTATAACAATATGGTTTATGATTAGTTCTATCTTTCCAGAAATATATTAATTTTAATTCAGGATCATAAAATTTTAAAAAAACTTTTTGATCTTCACCAGAATAGATTGCTGATAATAACATGACCTTTTTATTTTCCGGAAGTTCCAATATGCTATTAGTTGATGTGTTAATTGATTTTTTTTCGTGTTTAATGGAATATTCTTGCGTCACTATACTCTACCATATTTACATTATATTAAAATTTAATCTTTTCATACAATATTACCAAAAATAAAAGAATAAAAATATTAAACTTGTTTTTTCAAGATTTTAAGTTCAACAAGAAAAATACCTACTATATATAAGAAAATCATGGGTCCCGCAATTAACCACATCGTTACACCACTACCATCCGGAGTAATGATAGCTCCAAAAACTACTATTATAATTATTGAATATCTTAAATTTTTTCTCCAAAAGTCACGATCTAATATCTGTGATAGGGATATAATATACATCATTAGTGGAAGTTCAAATGAAATTCCAAAACCAATAAGAAATTGTAATACAAAAGTAATAAAATCATTAATATTTAAAAATGTCTCTACACCAATTGATTCTCCATATTTATATAAAAATTCAAGTGTAAATGGAATTACAAGTGAATATGAAAAAATAAGACCTATAATAAATAAACCTACAGTAGAGGTTAACATTTTAATTAAATTAATTTTCTTTTTTTCTTTTTCCTCTATTGCAGGTGAAATAAATTCATATATTTCTCTAATTAATAGTGGAATGGAAATAATAATTCCAATTAATGCAGCTACGTATATCTGAGCAAAAAATGCTTGCCCTGGAGCAGTTTGAATAAGTTCAACTTCAACTGGAAGTAAAGTATCTTTCATAAAAGAGGTAATCTGTATAGCTAAATTATTAAACGGATCAGGATAGATAAATGGAAGATATAGGGTATCTGAAATATTTATTACGCTTAAATTAATTGAATAAACCTTAAATCCAAATGTAATACAAAATACAATTATTATCAAGATAATAATAGAGACCCTCAGTATTCGTGATCTCATTTCGTAAAAGTGATCTCTTAAAGACATTTCTGTAGGCATTTGTTTAAAGATCTTGTTAGTGAAATATATTTGATATTTATTTTTAAAATAATGACATAATTTTATATATTAAGAAAAGAGACAATATTGTTAATGCTTTTTAATAAATTTTTTTTTGTAAATATGATATTTAATTAAATTATCAATTTGGAGAATTAGTTATGACTATAGATGATAAATAATATTCATAGTATCATTGTATTATATTAAATATGTCAATTCAAGAATTTCTTCTTCCAGATGAAAATATAAGATTCCATAGTAAAATAAATGTAAAATACGGTGAAAAAAGATATAATGTTTTAATTACCGATATGAGAATAATTCTCTATGCACAAAGAGGACATATTTTAAAAACTGATGATGTTATTAGCGAACGTTTAGATAAGTTACGTGAAATAAAATATTGTGAAAAGGGATTAGTATTCAGAAGCGCAAAAATCTCAATTCAATCAAGTATAAACCTTGATATTGTTGGATCTTGTACTGAATTAAAACAATTATTTAACAATTTACAAGTTATTGTTCAATAATATTTAACATCATTTATTTATAATAGTGGTAGTTTTGTTCCTAAAAAAGGTAAAGAATTCTTACTTGAACATTAAAGCAGTACATAATTAATTACCTTATATGTTAGAATATCAAATATATATTATTAATGTTGAATCTATATCCATTTATTTGATTACTATTATTTTATTTCTATCTATAAATATAGTATTTATAAAAAACTTTTAATTTCTTTTATGCGAGATAACGTGTTTAATTATTGCTATTTTAGGGAATGCATTTATTTGTTTTGTTATATCAATACCATTTATAAGAAAATATATTTTTTAATATTTTACTTAAATGGTTTTAGAATTTACAGGAGAAATAACAGATCCTATCCATAAATATATTCGTTTTACAGAAGTAGAAAAAGAATTAATCGATACTGAAGTTTTTCAAAGATTGAGAAAAATAAGACAGCTAGCGGGAGCTCACTTAGTATATCCTAGTGCTCAACATACACGTTTCGAACATTCCATAGGAGCCATGCATTTAGTAGGATTGGCAGCTCAGACTCTTCTTGACAAAGGATATATACTATGTAAGGAAGATGTGGAAAGTTTACGCATAGCTGCGTTATTACATGATATAGGACATGGGCCTTTTTCTCATCTTTTTGAAGAAGTTCTTGTGCAGAATAAGTCAAAGAAGAAAATTAATCATGAAATAATTGGAAAAAAAATAATTAAAGAAACAATAATTATTGATATTTTAGGACAATATGGATATAACCCTGATTATATTTGTCAACTTTCTTTTGGAGAAAGTCAAAATATGTTTTATAATGAGATGATAGCAGGAAGTTTATCCGCAGATATTATGGATTATTTGCCTCGTGATAGTTTCTTTACTGGGGCCGAATATGGAAAAATTGATTATTATAGATTAATTAGTTCTTTCGAAGTTCTTTCAAATGGTCACTTAGGTATCAATAAATCTGCAATTAATTCTCTTGAATCTATGTTAATCTCTAGATATCAAATGTTTAAAGCTGTATATTTCCATAAAACTGTTAGAGCAGGTGAAGTAATGTTATTGCATTCTCTTGCAAGTGCAGATAAACAACTCCATTTTTCAAATTTTTCTATTGAAGAGTATTTAGAATATACAGATGAAAAAACTATAGATATTATTAGTTCTTTAAAAGGAAATAAATTTGCCTCAGGCTTGGCTTTGGATTATAAAAAAAGAAAACTATTCAAATGTGTTTATGAAAAGTTTTTACAAAACAAACATAATGCCTTTGATAAAGAATTAGCAAGTAAACAAATTAGAGACTTTCTTGGAGAAATAACAGATTATTTGGATATTGATGAAAGATTTATCTTTATTGATATCTCTCGAACTCCTTCAATGCCTCTTACTCCTTCAAAAGAAGAATTATATGCGGTAATGTTAGTTGATAAAGATTTAGAATTCGAAACACCAACTTCTGATATTCCATTAATTGATTCAATAACAGGATTTCTTGATATGATTCGTATTTATACTCCTGAAGGAAATAGAGAAAAACTTGAAAAAGCGTTGAGTAATATGGATCTTAAATGAGAATGGGCATGATTGGACATCTACAAAAAAAAAGAGTAGTCATAAAATTGAGTGGAAGTATTTTTAGTCTTTCTAATAATAATGAACAAGATAATCACGACTATTACAATACCTTCAAACAATATAGTGATGTTTTAACTAATCTTACGAATAATGTACAGCCTTTAGTTATTACTGGAGGTGGTAGTATAGCAAGACTCTATATCAATTTTGCACGAAAGTTAGGACAAGATGAAGCAAGTTTAGATTTACTTGGCATAGCTATATCTAGAATAAATGCAAAATTGCTTATTGCTTCATTGGGTAATTATGCATATCCTGATGTTCCCCAATCGTTAGATGATGTAGGAAGATTTGTTGAAAGTAATAAAATAATTGTTTCAGGAGGATTACATCCTGGACAGAGTACTAATGCAACCTCGGCCCTGATTGCAGAAAAAACAAGAGCAAGTGAATTTATCAATGCAACTGACGTCAACGGAATCTATGATTCTGATCCAAGAAAAAATAATAATGCGCAGCTTTTTGAGAAAATTGAAGTAAATAAATTACTAAAGATGCTGTTAGAAGAAAGTTCAATGGCTGGTGAATATGATTTACTGGATATTGTAGCTTTAAAAGTAATAGAAAGATCTAAAATTAAAACAAAAGTAATTCTTTCCAATCCTACAAATATATATAATACCATACAAGGTAGAGGCTATATAGGAACAGAATTAGTATTATGATTGTACAATAATCTATTATTTACATTCTGCTATTGTTGTCTTTGTATAGTAGTTGAATTAAATGCCACTCACTGTTTTGATTTCTCCTTCAAATTTTATAAAGCCGTCACGAATCATTTTTTCTAAAGTTTTATTGCCTTCTTCAATTGTCATGGATTTTGATTGCGCTTTTGCGTAGCCATCCTTATCACATATAAATAAAATCATTTCTTTGCCATTGTTCAAATCTCCAACTAACATTTCTTCTCCTACGGGCTCAAATCCCGAATTTCCTTTTTTGATGGTATATGTTAACATCGAAAATCCTGTATACTCAAATAGTTTCATCTGAGCTTTTCTGGACCTTTCTTGGCCAAGGTTCGCAGCTTTATGATATTGCATTAGGAATGCGACTATATTGGTATTTACGTATTAATTTCTATCGCGTGTTTAGAATTGATACTTATTGTCAACAAATGCATAAGCATTATTAAACAAAAGATTTTTCTCAAATGATTTAACACTTAAATTGTTATTGGTTTTAATATACCCTTGAAAGAGTTTGATTATTTTAGATAATCTTTTAATGCAAATGCCATTTGGTTTTGAATGGTTATTTATTATAGTGATTATTGTTGTATTGTTTTTTGGAGTAAAAAAAATTCCTGAATTGGCAAAATCTTTCGGTAAGGCTACGGCAGAATTTCAAAAAGCTAAGATCGAAGCTAAACGGGATTTAGATAAATACAAAGAGGAAAATATTGATATTGAGCGGGAAAAGCTTGAATCTATTGCGGAAACTTTAGGAATAGATTATACTGATAAAAATAATGAAGATTTGAAGAAATCTATTGAGAATGAAGTCAATAAAAAGAAAAATAGATAATAGGCGAAAATTTTATCTTTTACTTAAACATTTTATTAAACCAATTTATTAAACCAGTAAAATTTCATTAGTAATGATCAATTCAGCTCAAATTCTTGACATTATCAACAATTATGACAATAAAAATATCAACATTGGAGTTTTGGGGAGTCATTCGGCACTTGAAGTAATGGATGGAGCTGTAGATGAATCTATTAGGACCGTTTGTATCTGCCAAAAAGGTAGAGAAACGCCTTACTTGAGATTTAAAAGACTATCTGATACTGTAGTGATTTTAGATAAGTTTATTGATATTATAAATCCAGAAATTCAAAAGCAATTAAAAAATCTCAATGTTTTAATGATAGCTCATAGATCTTTTTCTGTATACATTGGATATGATAATATAGAAAATGAATTTTTAATACCTATTTTTGGAAATAGATATCTTTTAAGAGCAGAAGAAAGAACAGCCCCTAAAAACCAATACTACTTGTTAAATAAATCTAAAATCAAACATCCACAATTACATAAACCTCAAGATATATCCGGACCATCTATTGTCAAAGTTCAAGAAGCAAAAAGAAATTTAGAACGTGCTTTTTTCTTTGTCAATTCCTATGATGATTATTTAAAAAAAACGCAAACAAAAATAAAAAATGGATTAATTAGTAAAATAGATCTAGAATCTGCTATAATTGAAGAGTATATAATTGGTACTTATTTTAATTTTAACTTTTTTTATTCTCCTCTTAGAAAGGATCTCGAATTCTTAGGAATAGAACGAAGATTACAGACAAATATAAATGATTTTACAACGTCTCTTACTGCAAAACAACAATTAGAATTAAATATTGAATTACAAAATATAGAGATAGGTCATACACCCGCTAGTATTCGTGAATCAATGTTGGAAAAAGTATTTGAGTTGGGAGATAAATTTGTAAATACTGTAAGCCAAGAATATCCTCCAGGTTTGATAGGGCCTTTTTCTCTCCAAAGTATTGTTACTAAAGATTTAGATATATATGTATATGATATATCCTTTCGTGTTCCTGGAAATCCAATTTTATCTACTACGAGTCCTTATACAAAATATTATTATGGTACTACCTTTGGAGTAGGTAGAAGAATTGCTATGGAAATAAAAGAAGCTATTTCAACTGATAGAATTAAAGATATTGTAACCTAGGTAATTTTAAACCTAATTATAAAATATCTTTAATAATGTTAGGAATCTCATACAATTTTTTGACGGTATATGTTGGAATTTCATATGTGTTTATAGGGGATTGCAAATTAAAAAGAGAATCTGTTATTCTTATTGTTTTCATTCCAATTTTATTTGCAGGAAAAATATCAAGATCCAAACGATCTCCAATCATTATACATTTAGTAACCGGAAATCCTGAACATTTTATTGCATTGAGAAATAGTTTCTCATCTGGTTTGTTCATTTTTATTTTTGAGGGAATATAGATTTTCCTAAATAGCGAAAGTAGGTTTGCTTTTATCAACGGTTTCAAGGCCTCTTCTGTTTGATTTGAAATTATTCCCAGTTCACAATAACTTGATAATGTTTCTATAACTTTTTTTGCTCCCTTAGCAAGACAAAATAGTTCCCTTTTTCCATAAGATATAAAGGGATTGATTTTTTTTAAAATAATTTTATCATAACCTTTAGGAAGAATGAGTCTGCAAATATTTGTAATTATTTCTTCTACTCCGCCGTTTCCAATCAGCCTATTTTTTATAATATTATTTCTTAATGCAATATAATTTCTCCAATCTATTCTTCCACCAAATCCATTAATTAATTCTAAAAGCTTTTGATCATAAAAACTTATAAATTTTGATTCATCTAACAATGTTTCTCCCAAATCAAAGAATAAAAATAGTTTTTTCACCAAAATGTTTTTGAGATATTATATTTTATATAATAGTTTAGTTTTTAATAATCCAGTAATATGCATAAATTTATTAGTTAAACCCACTAATTATAATTCTAAAAATTTTTTGAAAGAGTTTCATGTTAAATTTGATGATAGGACACTACAAATCTTAATTATTTAATTAAGTGATTTTATCCACAATATCTATCATTTTATCTTATACCGTAATAGTAGTTCTATAATTTTTAGTTTAAAGGACTAAAAAATGGATAAAGTAGTTATTTATAGTAGATTTTTATCAAAGTATTACTAAACACAAAAAATAAAGTATTGTATTACGTTTTTATTACAATGATAATTGGAGTCATATCAGATTCTCATGATGATATAATTAATGTGAAACAAGCAATAAAAATTTTTAATGAATACAAAGTGGATTATGTCATTCATGCAGGAGACTATATTTATCCTGGTATTGTTCTACAATTTAAAGATCTTAATAAAAATATAAAGTTTGTTGGTGTCCTTGGTAATAATGATGGAGAAAAAATCGGTCTTGTTACAAGTTTCAATTCAGTTGCAGGAGATTTAAAAGGAGATTTTGGAGAGCTTAATTTAGATAATGAAGTATTTGGGATATATCATGGAACAAATGAAGTTTTAAAAAAATCATTAATTCTTGCAAATTATTACGATATTTTAGTATGTGGACATACACATAAAAAAGATAACAGAAAAATCAATAAAACGCAAATACTTAATCCTGGGAGCGCTCATAGAGATTTGCAAAATGATGAGTCAAATAAAGTAGCATCTATTATAATATATTATACTGGAGTAAAAAAATATGAATATGTTGAATTAAATAAACCATAAAAATTTTGTTGGAAGTATCAAAAAAGTTATTATAATTATTATAACAACAATATTATGAAAAAAGACCTTTATTTCCTAAAAAAATTATTTCTAAATGTCAATAAATTAAGTTTTTATACCTTTATTCTCGGTCCCACACATCAATATAATCAATTATAATTATTATTTAGTTTTCATGGTACGTGATATTAACTATAAAATTTATTAGAATATCATACAGTATTAATAATTTTTTAACAAATCATAATAATTCATCTATATGTAACTGATCAAGCATGGGTGTAATCTCTCTTACAATTATTTTCTCATCTAGTATTATTTCTTTATTTATTTCTAATAAAACTGCCAAAAGATTTCTATCTTCTCTAGATGTACAAATTAAACTATTAGACAAATTAAACTTATTTCTATTGTCTTCAATCCATTTTTTCCATGTGATCGCTCTTTGAATACTGTTTTGTAAATTGGAAATTGTTTCATCTATAGTCAAATAATCAATATCCAAAAGATTTAATTTTAAAAATGGGATCATTAAATGGCAACCTTGTATTTTTTCTTTTTTTTCATTCATTTTCACCATGATTTCTTCCTCATCCATTTCATTTTTCCCTCTTATGTTATATAATGGGTAAAAATAACCTGCTAGATTATCATCCCAATCATAAATCTTGTAAATAGTATCATCATATTCACATTTCCAATTTCTTTTTCCTTTTTTCCTAAACAATTAATGTTTTGGTATTTGTATTATAATAAAAAAATTTTTCTACTATGATTGTAATTTCTTATTATAGTCTTCTCATTATGGAAAAATTCCTTTTTTATATTGCTTAAAATCATTAACATTTACTCGTATCAAATTGTTTTATACCAATCACCGATAGCACAAGAATTTACAAAAAAGAATCTTAAATTTGAGTGAATTATATAAATAGATGTTGTTTATTTATTATAATTATGAATAAGGATTACCATTTTTCTATAATTTCTTCAATATCGGTTATCTTGGTTTTATCATTTTTTTCTTTGATTGCTACTTATTCCCAAAATTCTGAAATAAGTGTAATAGTAAATTTAATTGATGGTGACAAATTTATTGGACAAACTTGGGATATTAATGCACAATTAAAAGATAAATCCTCAAACTCTGAAATTTCCAAAGATCAAACTACCTTTAAAGTTAATCAAAACCAAACAATTCAAATGATACTTCCTTTATCTAATGCTACACAAGATCTAAATCGATATTCTATATTTGTAGATTCCTCATCTACGATAGATGATGTAGATGTTTTTGGTACAATAGATTCGCTGACAAACAACGATAATCAAATTACACTAAATCTTACTAATGCACGTTAATATCAATTGGTTAATTCTTATTTTATTTAAACTGAATTACCAAGTTCTTTTATTAGATTCTCTAATATGATAATATAGATATTGTTGTACATAACCTGAATACTTTCCAAAGTAATCATTTATACTATTATGGATTAATTTGTATTTGTTTTCTGGTAACTTTACACTTTTTATTAAACTATTATCTTTAAACATCCACCCATAATATTGAAATAATGCCCGATAGATCCAAATATCTATTGGAAATGCCTCTGTTTTTTCTAAAGAGAATAAAAGAACACAATCAGCAATTTTATTACCTATACCAAAAAGTTTAGTTAATTCCGATTTTGCTTCAAGATACTTCATATCTTTTAAAGAGTTTAGATCAAGATTATTTTTTATATTATTTGAAATTGATTTTACAAATTTAGATCTATATCCCAATCCACATCCAACTAATTCTTCAATAGAAGCTTCACTTAATTCATTTACATTAGGAAATAAATTAAAACTTAGTCCATTGTAGATAACTCTTTTACCAAATTTTTTTGTTATATTTTTAAGCATATATCTTATTCTTTTGATATTCGTGTTACTTGCACAAACAAAAGAAATAATACATTGAAAAGGATCTTGTCGTATTAATCTTAGACCTCTGTATTTCTTATAAATATTTAAAATAACCAGATCTTTGGATAATGTTTTGTCAATTATATCTTGATTGTCGTATAGTCTGAAAAAATTATAATTCCAATTTTTATACTCGGGAAATGAATTGTATTCTATATCAATATTCTCTAATTCGTAAAGAAATTTTTGATTCTCCATTAATTTGTATATTTTTTCGTCCTTGATAGTTATTTTTAATATATAATTTCCATCTATTCCATACCAAGAATTATGGTGATTTTCCCAAAGAAAAACTTGTCCACTATTAATAGTTCTTATGGGGTCTAAAGGGATAAGATTAATTTTGTTATAATTCATGGTCTTTTAATATGTAGGTAATATTGTAAGAAGGATAATTAATTTTAATTATTTATCTTTTTTAAATCACTTTGTAAATTCTCTATTATCTTAGGTATTTCTTTCTTAGCACATTCAATACAAAAATATTGTAGTGATAGTGGGTATGTAAAATATTTTACATTCAATATAATATCTTTTTTACATGAAATACATTTCTTGAGTTTAAATGGATCTGTATTTTTTATTATCAATATTTAAATTATTAGATTCAATTAATTTTAAATTTACTATTGTTATTCTTTTAAATTTTAAATACATCACCATAATCTGGCGCAATAGCATCAAAACCATATTTTTCATTTATTTCCTCTGCAAATCTTATACAGGAATTCCCATCTCCATGGACAGTAAGTACTTTAGGATTTCCTTTTATACTGTCTAATATTTCAAATAATTCATCTCTACTGTTGTGACCAGAAAACTCAAATTGTTTTACTTCTGCCAAACATTTTTTTATTCTTCCATTTACTTTAAATGTGCCTTTATCAAGTAACATTCTCCCTGGAGTATTTTCTCCTTGGTAAGAAACAAGAGCAATACCGTTCTTTTCTGACATCATAATATTCTGCATATAAAAAATGGCAGAACCTCCTACTAGCATTCCTGCAGGAGAAATAATTATACAAGGTTCTCTTATCATTTGTTTTCGTCTTTTCCAATCTTTGATCCATTCTACTTCTTCAATATATTTTCTGAAAACATTTGGATCTCTTATATATTCAGGATATTTTAACATAATTTCGTTTACTTTCAGTGCCATTCCATCCATAACGATTTTATGAGGAAATTTATTAGCCTTCAAAACACACGCTATCTCTTGAGCCCTTTCTACTGAGAAAGCAGGAATAAATAATGTTCCGCCATTATCAATTATTTTATATGCAAATTCTAATAATTCTTTTTCTGCTTGTGGTCTAGGTGTCTGATTAGTTTGTGAATATGTACTTTCAATTATCATTAAATGTATTTCATCAATATCTAAGTCAGCCGGCCTCAAGATCTGAGATCCTCTTGTATTGATATCGCCAGTATAAAATACTCTTTTTCCGCTATTTTCAACAACAATAGTTGACCCTCCTAAAACATGACCTGATTCATAAAGTGTTATAAACATATCATTGATATTATAAGGTTGTCGATACTCTAGATTTTTATGACACTTTATCATTTTGTCTAAATCAATATTTTCAAATGGAAGATAAAAACCAGAGATCTTTATCATATCTTCAATTAGTAATTGAGATAATTCAATAGTTGGATTAGTTGAATATACAGGTAATTTAGACGCTGATGCAAATAAAGATGGAATAAATCCAGAATGATCTAAATGAGCATGGGATAATATTATGGCATGTACATCTTTTGGCTTAACATGAACCGGGAATTGAGGTTCTTTTTTTAAAAGAACTCCATAATCCATTAAAACATTAGTGTTTTCATTACTTACTAAGAATGCAGAACGACCAACCTCCTTAGCAGCTCCTAAAATTTTAATTTCCATTATTAATCTATGATACTTATTATGTATGGTTACTTTAAGTCTTGTTATATCTTTTTGTATCGAGCATGTCTATTTCCCATAATTTGATTTTAGAATTTATATTGTGATTCTCAATACATTGATGAAATGAAAAACCACATTCATCAAGAACCTTTTCAAACTCATACGGTATAATCTCGTCTATATCTATTTCTTCTACTACTATTTGTTTTTTTAATCTATCTATTATAAGATCACTTTTTATATTATCTTTGGAATATATGTGCCAAAAATTATGTGCTCCTCTTAAATTATTAAGAAAATGTAAACTTTTAGAATCGAGATTTGAATAAAAATGGTTAGTAATCTCGATATTTACATCTTCCCATGATGGTGTAATCCATTTTGCTATTTTTTTGAAACCATATCCTTCATATTCTGCAGCTAAACTTAAACCAGAATCAAGGGTTGTTATTATTATATCAGTTTTATCTGCTATGTTTTTTCTAAAATCCTGTCCTGGATCCATCCATCCTACGAATATAATATCATAAAAGTCATCTATTCCATATCTAGCATCAGCTATTTCTATATACTCGGGTTTTGTTCTACCAATAGAATATAATAAATAAAATAAATCTATATTATTTTCTATTCCTTTTGCATTTGGAATATATTCCCTTATCTTTTCAAGAAAGTCTCCATTGCCGCATCCTACTTCTAAATATTTTATATGTTCTTTTGTTTTATTGCTAACAATTTCTGCTATGGCTTTTATTCTTAAAATATCTACTTTACGATAAGAAAAATA
Organism: Nitrososphaeraceae archaeon; assembly: GCA_036380115.1. Lineage (GTDB taxonomy): Archaea > Thermoproteota > Nitrososphaeria > Nitrososphaerales > Nitrososphaeraceae > TH1177. The sequence goes on from DASVFI010000021.1 coordinate 16,159, forward strand.
GCTTCCACATATATAAGGAAAGAGATATCGTTCATGATGCCTTGAAAATGAATATGATCTAAATCTATTTAGCTGATCCAATGCATTTTTTAAATTCCCGTAATTATAAGACAAGATAAATTCGTTAAGTTATATCTCAAACTTTTAAAATTTGAGAATTAATATAATAAATTAAAAATAAAATAAGTATAAAGTTATGGGCAACCTTCCATTTTTTGGATAAAGTATCCTCTATTTTCAATTTCCTTCGCAACTACCGGAGGCGCTTCTTGAATATGACAGAACTGACATTCTTCTTGCGTCATTTTTTGGCCATTTTGACCTACTTGTTCAAGGAATTCCTTTCCGTAATCAATTGCTTTTTCATGAGGCGTATTAGCTTCTACAATAACATCAAAATGCATTATTCTTCCATCTTTTTTTGTTACATATGTGTCATAAACTGCACATTCCATAAAAAGAATATTTATTTAGTAATATTTATTCTATTCACTGTATTTCTTTTTAAATAATATTAATTGAATAAAAATTTATTTGAATTAAAAACAAATAAATAAGTAATAATAAACTAATTTTTATTCTTCATAAAACCGAGGTTTAGTTTGTAATTATGAAATCGAAAAAGGAAATTCGCGATAAAGAAAATGTAGAAAGACTTGAGAGTACAATTGCAACTTTGGAATCATTTAAGGAAAATAAGGATCTACCACGAGTAATACGTAATCAAATCAAAGATATTTATGATATTTTAAAAGAGGAAAAAAATGGTAGTATATCTGTTAGAGCAGCTAATGCAGTTAGTATGCTCGATAGTTTAACACAAAATAGACATATGGAATCTCATATTAGAACAAGTCTCTGGCAAGTAGTTTCTAAGTTAGAAAGTATAAGAGAATCATGAAGGAAAAAATATCTATGACTTTATCTTTCTGTTCAATAATAAATAAAAAAATAAATTGATAAAATTTTTAAATTTCAATAATATAAAAAAAGAATTGCAAAAGAATAATATGAGATTGATTTTTGCTGCTGGAATTAGTTTAGTATTGGTTGGAACTATTTTAATTATATTAATATATCAATTTATATTGAATTAAATCTTTCAACAATGTTTTTAAATACTTTCCTCTAGTTTGACTATACTAAAAAATAACAATTATAACTTTAAGATATACACAATTCTTTAAAATGGTTAATAAAAAATCTAATTATGATATGATAATTCCTGGTGAACATGTTGCCTTTATAGAAGAATTTGAAAGTGGTACAAACACTTTTGTTTTAGACGGTTCTATAAGATCATTGAGTTTAGGAATCAAAGAATATGATTTTAAAAAGAGACAAGTGACAATAGAAAGAAAGAAACAGGCAAACTTTCCTCAAATAGGTGATGTTATAATAGGATATATCGAAATGTTATTTGGTAGTATGATTTCTATACGTATCTTATATCTCAACAATAAAAAAGTTGGTTCAGGCCTATCAGCTATTGCATCAACAAGAATAGCATCAGAATCCGGAGGATGGAATCATAGAAGAGATAGAGGTGAGAGAAGAATCAAGTTAGGATATAGAGTCGGAGATATCGTAAGAGGAAGAATCTTTAGCCTATTGAATTCATCTGCTCATGCTACTATAAGTGATAAAGATCTTGGTATAATCTATTGTATATGTTATATCTGCGGAGGTGATACTGTGAAATTAAATAATACGGTTAAATGTGTTGAGTGTGGAATGATGGAAGAAAAAAAACTAGCATCAGATTTTGGTATAGACGTACTATTAGCATTGGAAAAACAAAGAGAATTACATGTATGATTATTTGAACGATGGCTTTTATTCTTATTATTATCATTTTTACAGGACGTAAATTTTTTTTATATGTTTATCAACTTTTTTTGTTAAAACAGATTATAGGACATTATTGTAATTTTTTGAAAGTGAAACAAGAAAGTTATTTGACTAATTTTTGGTGAAAAGATATGATAACAAATTATAATACTTATGAAAATAAAATGATTACATTAATTTTTATTTTATTTCTGATATCCTCTATCCTTATTTTGTCAAATATTTATCAAATAAATAGTATAGATGCCCAAATTGGAAAATTTGGAAATTTTACTGGAAACAACTTTAAATACATAAAAGATTCAGAAGCATTTCAATTAGACCAATTTTCAATTGCTGCCTGGTTTAAAACTAGTAATACTGATCCCACCGTTTCTTTTCTAGTAAATAAAGGTGGTTTTGGATCTGAAGCTCAAGGTGAAAACATGAACTATGGTATATGGTTAACTTATCAAGGTCACCTTCAAGCAGGATTTGAAGCAACAGATTCCTCTAATTATTTTGTTGCTTCTAAAAAACCAGTAAATGATAACAAATGGCATTATGTTACAGTAACCTATGATGGTTCAATACTGAAGTTGTTTATGGATGGTATTCTAGATGCTAGTATAAATACTAATAATTCCAAACCTGATACTACAGGACAAAATAGAATTGCTATTGCCGCAAATTCTCTCTATAAAGATAAATTATATTTGGGTGATGTAGATGAAGTTCGTATTTGGAATAGGGCACTTACTACTGCCGAGGTACATGATGCCTATACACAAAATAAATTTAATTTAGACGGTCAGTTAGTATTTGTTTCATTTGGTGATAATACATCTTGTAAACCCGAAAAGGCTGTTGATGTTAATTCTATAGGGAATAATGGTAATCATACAGTATTTAATGCAATTGATGGCAAACAATCAACACATTGGTCAAAATATGGACTTGATTCTTGGATTGAATTGGATTTGGGCAGTAAAAAGGAGATATGTGATATTGATATATCTTGGTATAAAGGGGACTTAAGAGAATATAAATTCAATATAGCTACCTCTTCTGATGGTGAAATTTTCAGCAATCTATTTTCTGAAACTAGCAGCGGCCTTACTAATGGACCCGAAAAATTCGATATTCCTGATATTAAAACTCGATTTCTTAAAATAACTGTTACTGATAATTCAATGAATAATTGGTCAAGCATATCTGAGATTGATATTAATAATCCCATTGTTCCTGGTTCTCCTTCTCCATGTCCCGTATTGAGTATTCCTGCCGATCATGTTTCATCAATAGGTAGTGCTTTACCCAGTCCTGAAAAAAATTCAATAGATAATGATATTTCAACAAAATGGTCTAAATTAGGATTAGGATCATGGCTACAATTTGATCTTGGACAAGAAAAACAAATATGTGATATTGGGATTTCTTGGTATAAAGGAGATATTCGTGACATTGATTTCATAATTTCTGTGTCATCAGATGGAGATGAGTTTAGGCAGATATTTTCAAGCACTAATAGTTATACTACAGACGCTATTGAAGTTTATGATATCCCAGATACAGTTGGTAAATATCTTAGACTTACAGTTATTGGAAATAGTATGAATAATTGGGCTAGTATAAATGAAATTGATATATTTGCTAAACCGATTCAAAAAGAGTCACTGACATCTACCTCACTAAACATTATAACGCAAGTCATCAATAATAATGGCGGAAACAAACAAACTAAAGATTTTGCTGTAATAGTTAATGGTACACAGCCAACTCCAAATTCATTTCCTGGCAATCCTGATGGACAATATGTATCTATACAACCCGGAAACTATGAAATTCAAATAAAGAACTTTACTGACTATGAAACTACTTTATCAGCTGGATGTAAAGGTACAATCGATTCTGGGGAAAACAGAGATTGTGTAATTACATTGGATGATAAGGATCCTGCAAATATATCTAATGAATTAACAAATACCATTGATCTTCCACCAACAGGTACTGATGATCTTCCACCAACAGGTACTGATGATCTTCCACCAACAGGTACTGATGATCTTCCACCAACAGGTACTGATGATCTTCCACCAACA
>DASVFI010000022.1:0-9300 GCA_036380115.1 Nitrososphaeraceae archaeon
GGGTAGCAACCCTAATTTAGTCAATTGCTGCTGAATGCAAAAGAGATAATAGAGATTTGAAATAAGTTAAATTGAAACTAAATATGGATACAAAATTTATATCATAGATTCAATAAATATCAAAATTTAGATGGTATTTCTTTAAATTACTTTGTTTTCTAAATTTTCCTTATAATGTGAATTATTGAAATTCAAGAAATCTTCAGAAATAAAAGTGTTAGTTGAATCTTAAGTGAATTGTCTAGTACAAGAAAATTATTAATACAATCTCGAAATAACTTCAATATGCTTCAAGAAGTAAATAATATAAACATTACAATTTTAGTAGATAATATAACGGATAGGCTATTACCTAGTTTATCTTTAGTAAAACGACCTCCATTAATAAGCAATGACAGATTTAATAAACCACCTATTGCAGAACATGGTTTTTCCACATTAGTAGAAATATCTTATAAATACAAAGATAAAAAAATATTAAAGAAATTTCTTTTTGACACTGGCGTAAGTAAAAATGGTATAATTTATAATTCAAATATCTTTGGTATAAATTTTGAAGATATTGAAACAATAATTCTGAGCCATGGGCATTTTGACCATTTTTCGGGCCTTATTAGTGTCCTCAAAGAAATCAATAGGCCAATTGAGATTATTACACATCCAGATGCATTTCTTAGACGATGGATTGTATTCCCTGATGGCAGAAAAGCGAGAATGGACATATTAGATGAAGAAGAAATTAAAGAATCTGGCGGAATAATAATAAAAAATAATGACATAAACTATTTACCAAGACCAAAAACAACAAAAATTAATAACAATAACGATATGCTCAATAAAAATAATAGCAGGGTATTGATAACTGGAGAGATACCAAGAGCCACAAAGTTTGAAAAAGGATTTCCATTACAATATAAAGAAGGAAAAGATGAGAAGGATCTCATTGCAGATCCCTTTGTTAAAGATGATCAAGCCTTAGTAATGTTATTAAAAAATAAAGGTTTAGTTATTTTAACTGGTTGCGGTCATGCTGGGATAATAAATACCATAAATTATGCTAAAAAAGTTACAGGAATAAAGAAGGTTTATGCAATTATCGGTGGATTTCATTTAACAGGAGAGGGTTATGAAGAAGCCATACCTTTGACAATTAATGAACTTTTGAAAATTAATCCTGAATATATAATTCCATGTCACTGCACAGGCTGGAAGGCTTGTAATGAGATAATCAAATCAATGCCTCAAAAGTACATCCAAACAAGCGTAGGATCTGCCTTTTGTTTTTAAAGTAATTATAAAATAAGATATATAGTTTCTCAAAAGGGTCAAATTCAAGTAGTAAAAATTATTATAGATATTGCTAATTATCCTAATAGTTTATAATAATAGTACTATAACTTGAGTTTGCAAAAAAATATAATTTTGATCAAATATTAAATTTTGAAAGAATTTGTGTTTTAGCGAAAAATACCAATACTTGATGATGATCATAATGATGAATTAACAAATAATAAAATTCCATGGAATGCTAAACCACTTATAGACTAGATCTTCTTAAATGATCATGGAGTTAGCATCTATTAAAAAACTGCAAGAGCTAATTGACAATAATTACAAGATTGAGAAAGTACATCCGCCGATATTTGGATCTGATGCTGAGATAAATATTGTTACTGTAACCTTAATTTCTGAAAATGGAAAAAAAGAAAGCATTAGGGCATATGGAGAGGAATCACATCAATTAAGAGAACATATAAGAAAAAATAAATTATTTCAACAACAAGAGTTGTAATAATATCAAAACATCTAGACATAATAAATATATTAAAATTATTGGAATAGACACTAAGATTAAATATTTTGGATTTATGATAGATAACTTTTTCTATTATCTTGTAAAATTAAACTTTCTGTAATATCTAAAAGGTTATTACATAAAGATTCAAAATTCATTATATTAAAAATTTAATATATCTAATACAGAAGATCTACTACATATGATTTTTATAAGACATGTAAATATAATACACAATTGGATGCATATCTAGAAGAGGAACTTTATGACATATTGACGTTCTGTATTACAAATTCAAACGAATTAGAAAAGGTTGAATCACAAAAGAAAAGGTTCTTTGAGATTGGTCAAGAGATTTATGCTGATAGCGGAATTGATGCTTTAGAAAACATGTTCTTTGCATTAAATAATCGAATTGAGGGAGAGATAAATACAGATGCCAGTAAATACAAATCCTGGTGGAATGGAATAACTGAAAAATGGAATTTTTAAATTAAAATAACTTTGTATGTATAAGTTAATCGAGGCAGTTTTTACATTATAGAAATTTATATTTTAATATCTAATCTTATGGATACATAATTTTATTTATTTTTTTTCATCTTAGAGACTCTATGATTAAATATTAAAAACTATTATTATCGCCTATGAACTAAATTACAATAAAATAGGATTTAATAAAGAAGAAAAAAATATCTAAACTATCATAATCGGCTCTAGACTAAATAAAGAGAATTGCTCATATGGATACGATTATGAAATTCAAATAATAATATAATATAATATAATATGACTCTCCAGCAAGCTATTTAACTATTTTTGCTTTTATAATATAAAATATTGTTTTTAATAAAATATCTATTTGATTTTGAAATCCTACTAACAAGAAAGTTACTGAGGTCCCTAATAATATACCACCTAGTGAATCTAGAGGATAATGTAACCCTAGATAAACTCTTGAATAGATTACTAATGCTGCTTCTATGACCAACAATAAAGATATTATTATTCTTCTTACGTTACCACGATACAAAGACATCACCCCAGTTGCACCAGCAGAAACTACTAATGCATGACCTGATGGAAATGATTTTGTTGATTCATCTTCTAATAGATAGGTATTGTTAGTTAAATCTGGCCTATCTCTATCTATTATATTTTTAATTTCCCCACCTACCAATACCAAAATCAAGATAGATAATCCTGTTATAATTGCAGTTTTTTTTCCTATCCAACCACCTAATGCAAATAAAGCAATCAAGACAGTTCCCCAAAAATATTCTCTTCCATAAAGAGTTACATAAACCATAAATTGACTGAAATAATCATTTAAAGAATCTGCTGAAATAAATGAACTAACAGACTTATCTAATATAATTAAAGGATGATCTTGATTAAAACTTGATAAAAATATAGATAACAGTATAAAAGAGATGAGGAGGACAAGAGATGCAATTAAGTAACGATTAACCATAATAATATTACAATTCTAAAGGTTCTAATATTTTATTGTATATTAATCTATCCTCATCTAGATTATTAATAATAAAATTTGATTCCTTCTTTATCTCTATTTCCTGTGGGATAAAGAAACATCAAAAAAGCAATTTGATTGATAGATTAATTGTCCTGATGTATTATATTTCATTCTATCCTTATTTTTTTATATGAAATTCATCCATAATCGCTTTTTTCTTTCCATTTTCAACAAAAGTACCTGTTAATGTCTCTTGATCACTTTCTAGTCGAACATCTAGAATTCCAAATTTGCCATCTATTCCTTGAGCAGAATAATCCGCTAAAGAAGATAATATCATATCATGAGCTCCACCTGTTCCAACAGTTACGAAAACAGTTCCCTCTGGATTTTTATAGGTATTTGGATTGCTATCTTGTCCTCCTCCTCCTTCTCCTCCTATTCCATTATCCCCGTCATTATCATTGTTGGAAGTAGTTGTTAAGAAACTAGATTCGTTTGGAGTTTTATAGATATTTGGATTGTTATTATGAACTATGGGTTCATTATCATCATCATCGTTAAAAGTAATTGGATGCGTTCTCTCATATACATGGAGATGACCTTGTAAAGCCAGATCTACTTTGTATTTGTCAAAAAGCGGATGATAAGTCTCTCTAAAATCAGTTTCCTCATCAAGACCAGGTCCAGAGCCATAGATATGTCGATGATAAAATACAATTATCCAATCAATAAAGGGATCTTTGGAATATTTTTCAAGATCTTGGACAGCAAATTGATATTGTTCTGACTCATCATCATAATCGGTTTCTGTAGATAATGCTAAAAAGTGCATATTTTTATGGTTAAATGAATAGAATTGTTCTTTTAAGCCAAAATAATTCATATAATCTTCTGTTAAATCATCTGAATCCATTTCATGATTTCCAATTGCTATTTTGGTTTTATCTGCTATCGGTTCTATCAATTCTAACCAACATCCAGCATCTCCATTATATGACAGGTCGCCCAGAGCTAAAACTAATTCTGGATCTTGATCTATAATATTTTCAACTGTATCTTCTGTCTCACCAGTGCAATCCCAATCTCCTACAGCTACAAAGTTAAAAATTGATTTGTCTTTCTTGTTAGTAGATTCGCTATCTTCATTCTCACTACCATCATCGTCACCATTATCTTCATCATCCTCTTCTTCAATAGAATAAGAATTTTGTAAAAAGTTTAAATTGAAAAAGTCGTTTTCATTAAAAATATTATCACTTGTACCAAAATAATTACCATTATTTGATAATATAATGGAAGAAAAAAGAATGACAACAAGTAAACTCACTACATGATAATTACTAGAATTCAATTGTATCTATTTTTAAAATTATTTATTTTAGTATTGTGCTATTATATATTAGTATAATATATTAGAAAAGGATATTGAAAGAATAAGCTAGAAAAAATTAATTTATTTATTTATATATTCATTCTCATCAATCTTAGAAAATGATTTATTATAAATGATAGAAACATATTAATATCCAATATGTAAAATGTTATCTTTTCAATAGAATCATATCGTAATTCATATTAAAATTAATATTTGCGTAGTATACTTAATAAATTCATTTAATCTCTAGATTTCAAAAAAGATGTCTTCTTACATTTTCTTGGAATTTATATCAATTTGAATAGCTCTAGATGTTATACAATTATGATTACAATAAGTAAAATTAAATATAATTATATTTTGTTATGTTATAAGGTATATGGCAAGGCTTGTAAAAAAAGAAGATAGAGGTCCGATGGAGGTAAAAGTAGGAAATGAAAGCAAATGGATTTGCATGTGTGGATTAAGTAGTAATCAACCTTTTTGTGATGGCGCCCACAAAAAGACTAGAGATGAACAACAGGGAAAGGTTTACAGGTATAATCCTGACGGAACAAGAACAGAAATTCAATAGAACAAATGTTTCTAATAAACATGTATCTTTAATGCCGAATATAAAATTGCTGTTAAAGAAACATATATAATTATTTTTTATTATTTGAGTCAACTTCTATAAGAAGAATTTATTCATGATAGATAAATTGGATAGTAAAAGTGGAAAGATGTTAAATATATTTAATTGTCTACTGGCCAAGCATTATTAGTTATGAATTCAACTAAATTTCCTGCAGGGTCACGAAAATATATTGATCTACTACTTTTGAGTTCTATTTCTTTTTCAATATTAATTTTATTATTTTGTAAGATGTCTTTCCATTTTTCATAATCTTCTTTCTGAATTTCTAAAGCAAAGTGAATGATTGATGGAGGAGTAATAGCTCCATGTATTGGAAATAATTTCTTAATATGATTCAATGTATTTAGAGGATTAAAGATCAAAAGCATGCTTTTTCCTGCTTTTAAAAATACACTTCTTCCTTTTTCTTCTGATACAAATTCCAAGCCCAAGTAATTAATATAGAAATTCTTCATTTCTTCCAAGTCAGGTGAATAAATGCACGTCTCAATAATTTTTGTGAATTTCATTTGTTTTTTTAAATTTTCAATAAAATAAAGGTATCTAATTTTAGAATATTGTTATTAGAAATAATTTATTAATTTTTAAATAGCGATTGTAATTCCTTTTCTTCTTTCTATTTATGACAAGCAGACAATAAAAAAAGTGTATCTAATCTATGTGAGATTAATGCAATTGTAAGTGTTTCTATTAATGTGCAGGTATAACAAATTAACTTTTTTCACTACTAGTAGCACTAAAATCTATTTTTGAAAAAAATCATTTACAAATAATTTATTAAACAACAACAAATATTTGAGATTAAAATTGTGAATATTCAATAGTAATATAAATAATTATGTAAAATTTATAATATTCTAATTGTCTATAATACTAATATTAAATCCACTGAGAAAAAATAGATATAGATTTACTCTACTTTCATATGACTTTTGTATAGAAAAATATAAAATTGCAAAGAAGTAAAATTCATGAGAGATTAAAAAATAGATAACAAAAAAGTAAAAACAAATATCATTTTATACTATTATGATTATTTTTTTTGATTTTTTAATAATCAAGTTAAAAAGATTAACTTCCAAGTTGATAATTGAAATTGCTATATATTATAAAATGTAAATTCTTTTATGTCAGACTCAATTAATTGGCCTGAAATAATTAAAGATAGAAAGGGTGTTGTAACTAAAGATAACCAATCTTGTGGAAATATAATTGGAGAAGAAGAAGAAAATATAGTAATTGAAGATGGTGCAATACGTCAACACTTTTATCGAATTCCAAAATCAGCTGTAGGAGGCTACAATGGTGCTGAATTAACGTTAAACATGCAATATAATGAATTATCTACTTATGAAGACAAAGGTAGCGATACAATAGAATCTGGTCAAGACCAAGCCAGCGATACAATAGAATCTGGTCAGGACGAAGGTAGCGATAAAGGAACCTTGGAATCAATTACAGACTCTATCAAAAATAAACTAAAATCTGTAAAAGGAAATACTGTAGATAAGGCAATGGCTGCAACTCAACAAGAAGAATCTACAAGTGAAGAAGGAGGAGGAGGCCATGCTGATAATGTACAATATGAAACAGTAGGGGAGATAAAAGGACAAGATCAAAGAGAAGGAATGACCTCTTCAGATATGCAAACATCCACTACTACTACCCAAACTTCAGCAAATACAGATACTACCCAGGAATTGGAAACAGGAAAAGGTGACAATGAAAGTACTAATAAAAATATTGATACAGGCCAATTCTCTGACGAAACTGCTGTAGATAAAGAGATAACATTCAGTTGTGAAACATGTAATACAAAATTCTCAAGCCGTCAAGAACTAAAAGAACATTCTGCCTCTGCGCACTAATTCTATATTTTTTTACACTTTTTGTATAGTAATCATCTATTAATATTAAGAGTAGAATATCTGCTTCTTCTTTTAAATTATTAACTTTTATTTTCTCTTTATATTATACTATTTGTAGTTAGAGTTATTTATTTTTTGAATCATTAGGCATCTTTTGGTTTACTCCAATACAATATATTTGAAATATCACACTTTTTACATTTAATTGTAGATTTGACATAATCTTTCCAGTTCAAAACTTTTCTATCAACAAGTATATGAACCCTATCAGGTTGAGAAACAACCATTTCGGCTCCACACTTTCTACAGGTTATAACACTCATTGAATAATTTTAGATATTTATCTATCTAAATTTTATGATTTACCTGTAATTACAAAAATATACATTGATTTGATCATTTGAAGATCATAGGTTATAACTGATTTTAGAATCAACCAATAGATATCACTAAAGGTACTCTTTAGAATAATAGAGCACTCAACCTAAAACTTGAAAGACAATCTTTCTAAAAGACCATAATAATCATAACTCTCAAATCAAGAGGTAAAATTTTACAAATTAATCAAATTTGAAAAAATAGAAGATACCTCATTTGAAAAGCACAAGCCCTCTATTGATGAATTAAGGAAAGTGACTTTCACTACATCAATAAGATAATTTAATTTAGAAATTTTCGGCGCCGAAAATTTCGGTTGTTTTACAATTTATCTTGTTACTTAAATAATTTTTAATTCGGTAATATTAGATAACAGATAATAACAAGTTTAGATAACTATTAAAAACAACGTTATTTATTATTTATAAAAAAATTACATAACATAACATTTATTGTTATCGGGTTTTACATTCAATATTAGCAATAATATCAACAAGTGATTCTTAACAAATAAAATTAAAGATTTGACAATCAGGGAATATGCAAAAAGCCTAAGAATATGATCCTATAATATAGAAGTATGATTAAGGATATAAATTCATATCACCTAAAATGGTTATGTGTATTTATAATTATTGGTTCTATAACAGCATTTACCTTACCGTATCCTATATCAGTGTTATTAGGGATTGGTGGAATTTTAATATTAAATGGTTTTAAAAATCGATTAAAATTACCTACTACAGATAAAATAATAAAGTCAAACCCTATAACATCTTTTTTATTCTATAATCCCACCCAATATCATCAATCTATGATATATGTATGCACTAATTGTAATATTGTACATATGAAAAATGCATGTCCAAGATGTAAATCAAAAACAAAAAGAATCTTATAATATTTTTAATTTTCTTTATTATCAATGCTGTTATGATTTGTAAAATTAAAAGTCGTTGTTTTATAAACAATAACAATAATAATCATTATCAAATTCTAAACTAATTTAATTATACATCAAATTATGATATACATATAAAAAAAAACGGATAATCAATTTATAATAACAATAGTTAAAAAATAATTTCAGAATAGTGTAATTGTGAATGTATCTTATTTATCATATCACTCATCATCAGTTATTGAAATCAAAATTGTAAATAAATATGCATGATTTACTATTACAATTTAAAATTAAGGATAGCACTCACTATTACAATTAAACATAACAATTAGAAAAGAGTAGTAGCAGAAACTTTTTTTCATATTGTTATTCACAGATACAAATATTCATGAAATGATCGACATATAATTATTTATTTAATGATTTACCAATGTAACAAGTTATTTATTACTCTTTCACATAAATAATATTGTGTCATCAACAAATAATGGCGAATATAGCGGTAATTGTAAATTTTGCAAAGATCATTTATCTCTTGATTTTATATCTTGTTTTAAAACTTCAATTGAAAATCCTTTTTATTTCTGTAGTCTAGGACATTATTGGACAGTTACAGATAGTTCTGAACAAACTCAATCTCAAACTCAATCTCAAGTTCAAATTCAAACTACTGAAAATAGTGAATCAAATATTCAAAACACGAACGAATCATATCAAAATAAACCGTTCAATAGAGACAAACCGTTCAATAGAGACAGAGACAGAGATAGACCTTTCAATAGAGACAAACCGTTCAATAGAGACAAACCGTTCAATAGAGACAAACCGTTCAATAGAGACAAACCGTTCAATAGAGACAAACC
>DASVFI010000023.1:0-25793 GCA_036380115.1 Nitrososphaeraceae archaeon
TTTAAAAAGAAGTTTTTCTAATAGAAAAGGAGTAGTATGATGTGAATGAAGTAAATTGGGAAATAGACTTTCTTTATTAATATAGTCCATAATATAGATTATCATTTTTTTTATTAAAGTTATTGAAAGTTGAAACACAGACAAATCCAATAAAATATTTGATTGTTAAATCCTTTTAGCTTTCCTTATAAAACAGATTTAAATAATAATGGCATCTGCATTTTTATTATGTTGTAAAATTTATTATTATCTACTGTGATTTTTACTTTCGGCTTAATACCCAATGGGAACATTCTTTTATATTCATTTGTTATATTATAAATAGAAGAATAATGGGCACCCAAATGAGCACTGCAAGGAGAGGAATTGCAACAGAAGAAATGCTCCAGGTTGCAAAAGACGAAGATATTGATATTAATTTTCTAATTCCAAAGGTAGCTAATGGTTCTATAATTATTCCAAGAAATAATGAAAGAAAACAAAAGATAAAAGTAGTTGGGATTGGAAAAGGATTAAGAACCAAAGTTAATGTTAATATTGGTACTTCAACTTTGTATCAAAATTTAGATGAAGAAGTATCCAAGGCCAAAGTTGCGGTAAAATATGGTGGTGATACAATAATGGATCTCTCTGATGGAGGAAATCTAGATGTAATTCGGGAGAAACTGTTAGAAGCAGCTCCAATTACCTTTGGAACTGTTCCTATTTATCAAGCCTATGCCTACGGTGTTGAAAAATATAAGAATCCTTTAAACATTACAGAAGATGATTTTTTAAATTCATTTGAAAAGCATGCCAAAGATGGTGTAGATTATACTACTATTCATTCTGGAATAACTAAAGAAATAGCAAAAAGAGTTTTAGAGGTAAAAAGACATGCAGGTATTGTCTCGAAAGGGGGGACAATTACTGCTGCATGGATGTTGAAATATGAGAAGGAAAATCCATATTTTCAACACTTTGATTATATGTGCGAAATAGCTAGAAAATATGATGTAACCTTTAGCCTAGGAGATGCATTAAGGCCTGGCTCTATCTTAGATTCTCATGACGAATTACAAGTCGCTGAAATGATAAATGTAGCTAGACTAGCAAAAAGGGCTCATGAAAATGATGTACAGGTTATGATTGAAGGTCCTGGACATGTTCCTTTAAATGAAGTTGCTGCAAATGTGAGATTGGCAAAATCATTAATTGGAGATGTACCCTACTATGTATTGGGACCATTAGTTACTGATATTGCTGCTGGTTATGATCATATTGCAAGTGCTATAGGAGCTGCAGTATCAGCATCTGAAGGCGTTGATCTATTATGTTATTTAACTCCTGCAGAACATTTAGCTTTACCCACTGTAGAAGATGTAAAAGAAGGATTAATAGCTTACAGAATAGCAGCTCATGCAGGTGATTTAGTTAAGATGAGAGACAAAGCTATCAAATGGGATAGAGAAATTACAAAAGCAAGAAGAACCTTAAATTGGCAAAAACAAATAGAACTGTCTATTAATCCAGAAGAAGCAGAGAGAATTCATAATAGACAAGGACAACACCAAGGAAATAATGTCCCATGTACAATGTGCGGTGGAGCTTGTGTATATATAATGTTACCACAACAAAGAAAATATGAAGATAAAGATGAAATCATTAGTGAAATAAAACAACAAAAAGAACAATAACCATAAAACAATAATAGAAATTATTCAAATGATGTAACAATATCTCTATTTTTGATTTAAATGTTTATTACTTATACAATGTAATAACAAAAGTTAAGTATTATCAATTATTTTTAAGAATCATGTTTGGAAAGGCAAAATGCAAATTATGCGGTAAAGAGGCAAGATTTGCAATACGCCATTTAAAAAACGAACATTTTGATGAATTTCAAAAAATAACAAAACTAGACATGCCAAAGATAATGAAAAAATATTTTATAGAATAACATATTGACACTTACTAACCTTGTAAGGAATAATTAAACAAAGAATTTTGCACTACGAAATAATTGAGATATTGTTTGTATTCTAGACCATTCTTAAAGTGCTTCTATACTACTATGTTCTTAATCAAATCCTTACCCTATTGCAAATACTCCATGATTTAATACAATCATGACTTTTTTTCTACTTTGAATAAAAACCTCTTATATAGCTGTTGTCAAGTCTTCACCTCTAATCCAGATCTAATTATTTTTAACTTGAATGCTTTGGTTCCCTGATATTGAAGAATTTAACCCTACTGATATAAATTTTTAGTACATTAACTAATTGTTTCTTTCCTTATCAGTCATTTTTAAAATCTATAGACATTTCTGATAATGTATAGAATAACGTTTATAATAACTTTCCAATCAAATTTAATAATTTTACCATCATTGTTTAACATAACAGATTACCTTTATTACAGATGTAGTATAACATTTTTTTTATTATGAAAAATGATAATACTTATTTTTCTAACCTTTCTCAAATGAACTTTGATTTATCTAACGAACAAAAAATTTTCTTAAAAAAAGTAAATGATATTTGTAAATTATTAAGAAAAGATGAAGAAAAAAACTATCTCAAGGAATCAATTAATGAAAAAGTTATTCCTTTTTTCACTAAAATAGGAATGCTTGGTTGTCCTATTTCAAAAGAATATGGCGGGTTAGGATATGATATTTTAAGTTATTTATTAGCCTTAGAGAGAATTGGAGAAGAAGGAAGCTCCATGAGAACCTTTTTTTCATGTCATACATCTATTGGACAAATGGTTCTACAAAATTGGGGAAATGATGAACAAAAAAAGAAATTCCTTCCAAATACAACCAAAGGAATAGATATAATGGCTTTTGCTTTGACAGAACCTGGTGCAGGAAGTGATCCATCATTAATAGATACAAAATTTGAAGAAAAAGGAGATCATTTCATAATATCTGGAAAAAAACATTGGATAGGTAATGGAACATTTGCAAAAACAATTACTACATATGCTAAAGAAAAAGGTAGCAATAAAAAAATTTCTGCATTTATTATAGACATGAATTCATCTGCAATAAAGAAAAATGAGATTAAAAATAAAATTGGTCTCCTAACTGTCAAAAATGCAATTATAGAATTTAACAATTATAAAATTCCAAAAGAAAATTTATTGGGATTATCGGGTAATGGATTAAGCATTGCATTTAGCGCTTTGATAGACGGTAGATTGAGTGTTGCTGCAGGAGCCATTGGAGTTATGAAAGATTGCTTATATGAGACCTTAAGATATTCTAAAAACAGAAATCAACATGGTTCAGTATTAGCAAAGAAGCAATTAATTCAGCAACATATCTCACAAATTATTGTTGCAATAGAAAGTTCAAAATGGCTTTTATATAAAGCGGCACTAAATAGACAAAATCTTCAAGACTATTTAGAAAGATTAAAAACTGAGGATGATGAATGGATTTTTACCCTTAATAGAAATAATAAAAAATATTCTGATTTAAGAAATGAATGTGATAGAATTGCAGCCATTGCAAAATATTATACTACCAATGTTTCTTTCGACGTGACTAATAGATCTTTACAAATTTTTGGCTCGGAAGGTTATAAAAAGACTTCAAGAGTTGCAAGGCATTTTCTTGATTCTAGAGCAACAACAATATACGAAGGAGCAAATGAAGTTTTGGAATTAAAAATCGCATCTGAAGCTCTTGGAAATGAATATACAGCATATTAATAATATTATCTTTTATTGCTACTAGTATAATGTAACCTATATTATTAAGAAAATACAATAATGCCTATGCGATATGAATTGTACAAGATTAACTCTTCGAAAGATGTTAAAGTTATTAAATCAAATAGTTTCTTCAAATAATCATAGTTATGAAAGATTACTAACGTATAATTTCAATTATATAATAATAGAACCTAATATTTCTTTAAATAATCGTGCAGCTAAATTAGCAGTGATATTATTAATATCGAATGAAGGAGATAATTCTACTATATCACATCCAATGATTTTAGTTTGTGCTAAAATTTGTTTCATTAAATAAGTCAATTCTAACGGATTTAATCCACAAGGTGTAGGAACTGAAACACCGGGAGCAAAAGCAGGATCTAAACAGTCTAGGTCAATGGAAATATATATATTATTTTTATTATTATTATTTTTGATACAGGTTTGGGTAATCTTTTTAAGAATCTTTTGTGTCCCATATTCTTGAACATCCATAGGATCAATAATATTTGCTCCATATTTGGTAATATTAGATAATTCTTCTGGTTCACATGCTCGAATTCCTACGAAGATACTTTTTTTAATATCTATACATTCAAGAGAATCACTAATGACTGATCCATAGTAATCTTTTGTAGATGTAACAAAGTCTGGATGAGCATCAAAATAAATTAAATTAATCTTTTTTTTAGTTATATTTTTTATTGCATTTAAAGTAGTATTAGTAATTGAATGATCTCCTCCTATAACAATAGGGACTTTTCTTTGAGAAATAAGTTTTATAATTTGAGGGTATAAATTATTCCGGGCTACATTTCCCATATCAAAAACTTTTTTTGTAGATAAATCACCTTTAATTGGACATATAGGAATTAACTGACCAGATCTTTTAAAATTTTCTGATGAAAATAATGCTTTTCGAAAGTGATTTGGTCCATTTTTTGCTCCTTTTCTCGGTGCCTTAGATTTTGATTCATCTGGTACGCCTAATAATACAATGTTAGATTCACTTCTATTCAAAACATTGGAATAACGCATAGAAAGTGATTAATTAACAATCTTTATTTCAACTTTGTTATTATGAATTATGTTAAAAAGTTCTGTCGACTTTAATTTTTCCTAAAATAAAATAGTAGCATCGGTATATTTATAATGTGATTGTAAACTAATTTTTTATTAAATTTGTTAAATTAAGAAACATTTTAGATACTTCTTATTGATAATAACTATAACTCCAGAGTTATTCTTGTTGATATTGTTAAACTTTATATTTAGTAAAAAATATTATCGTATCCATTTATTTTATTTCTTTTGTTTTAGTTACATAACAATTTATTATAATAAATAATTACTTATTTTTGTAATTTGACGTACTAATTTTAACTATTTTATCTAGTATAAAGAAAAACATTTTTGTTTAGTTATCTATAATAAAGTAAAGAATGGTATAAACAATAATTTTTAGGTATTAGTAGTTATTGGTAAAAAATTATATAAAAGAAAATAAGTTATATTATGCAATTTAATATCCTTTAATAGGTTTAATAGTATTTCCATTAGAAATATATAGTTAAAAAATTAAATTTATTCTAATTGTCTAAGGAAAATATTTTTTTTTCACAAAAAAAAGATATCAATAAAGACTATTTTAGAGGAGAAGTAGTTATGATAGAGGTTTTAAATAAAGATAATTCAATTGAACACGAAATGTACCATGTAGTATTTAAAAATGGTGCTTTAACTACCGTACATTATCATGAAACTGAACAAATTCTAATTGCTACAAAGGGAAAAGGAATTTTGTGTTTGTTTGAAGCTAATATCATTGAAAATATATCTGCACCTATGAAAAAAATTGTACTAACTGAAGGCGATGTAGCTAGTATTCCACCCTTTATTTGGCATTTTCATGGCTCCTTAAAAGATGATTTTGCTCATTTAGCTTTACGAAATAGACATAGAATTGACTCCAATGGCAATAAACAACCAGCACATAATTTATGGGAAAAAGACTTTTTGAATCAATTAACACATTTAAGTTCTAACGAGATTAACCAACTTTCTTTACAAATTGACAAAAAAGTAAAAGAAATAGTTGAAAGTGAACAAGAAAGAATTACAAATTAAAAATGATAAAATATTAATATTCTTTATCTTAAGTCATCGAGAGACGAAGAAAAATAAGATTTTCTACTTACATTGTGAAAGTAATCTTTAACTTCTTTTCTATAAAGATAATATACTATTATGCTATTTATTATTATAGTTATAATATTTCCCCCTAAAATCGATTGTCCATTAGACATTGATTCAATGATATTGAATACACTTAACACTATCAGAATTATTAGAATGTTGGCTACTATAAAAATAATAGAAATTATGATAGTACTTGTACGAGCCCAAGAATTACCTTTTAAAAGCCCATATGCTATAACAAAATGAATTAAAGAAAATAATGTTATTATCCCTGCTATAAAATAAAGAAAATAATTAATATTTTTCAAAATGTCAGTATCGCTTGTTTGAACATTAGTATTGTTAGATTTTAAGGTAAAGGGAACTGAATCTAATTGATCAAAAGAAGAAAAATTTTTTGTAACAATAAAAGTTGTGATTCCACCAAATAAAAGAAATGAACCATTAAGAATTATTATAATGGAAATTATCGTTATTCCAATAGGTCTTTTAATATTCATAAAAAACCTTATTAATACATCAATTTAAATTGCATTATTCATAATAGATTAAGTATTAAATAATAACAAAGCCATAGCCATCTACATACTTGATAATCAACAATAAAAATTATATTTAATTTCAAAATGAGATTTGGGTTAGGTCTTGCGCTGGTTGTGGTTTTGGCTTAGGATTAGGCGTTGGATCAGGATCAACAACTTCTATGCTAATTTAATCTTAATTCTCTATCATAATTAACAAATCAGTAACAACATCATATCTCATATATTTTTAATAATCTATATATATTCATCTTCATTTTTTATTCTTAAATAAGTATAAAAATTGAATTAGTCTACCATTCAAACCAAAATTATATTTCATTACGTCAACAATTTTCTCAACACAATTTAAATAAGTATTTAATATTAACCATCATCATTATCATCATTATTTTTTTCTTTCCCCTTAGAAATACTTGAATTTTTTTGATAATTGTTATTAGTAACATTTAGATACGTTATTGTGTTGATTTCATTATAACAAATATCACAAATATTTTGATTTAAAGTTATTTGTTATTCTATTATTGTCTGACTTTGTTCTCTCATAAATTGTGTAAGATAATATTTTCCTCCTGTTCCCTTTCCAGAAATTCCAGAACTTTTCCAGCCTCCAAACGATTGCTTTCCAACAAGTGCTCCAGTAGTTGAACTTTTTTGCCTATTGACATAGACAACGCCTGCTTCTATATTATTTATAAATTCATTTATCTCTTTTTTATCGTTTGAATAAATACCTGCTGTTAGTCCATATTCAGATTTATTGCACAGAGACATAGCTTCATCAAATTTATCATATTCTTTTATGCATAGAAATGGTAAAAACAATTCTTTTTTTAATAGTATATTTTCAGAGGATAATCCATTTACAATGGTAGGCATGACATAATATCCATATTTTAAATCCCCCTCATCTATTACTTTTCCTCCATGAAGAATTTTTCCTTTTTGAGCTGCAATGTTAACATATTTCTTAAAGTTTTGAAAAGCAGAAGAGTTGATCAAGGGGCCGAGATCTGAATTTTTGTTTTCAGGGTTTTCTACATTTACTTTTTTAACATTTGATATTAATTTTTCAATAAATTCATTTTTTATATCTTTGTGAACATAAACTCTTGAACATGCGCTGCATTTTTGTCCTCCGTAAGAAAATGCCGCCTTACTAATTCCTTCTGCAGCCTTGTCCAAATCAGCAGTTTCCGTAACAATTGTTGGATTCTTTCCTCCTAACTCTGCAATTATTGGTCTCGGTTTTATAGTTGAAGAATCTTTGAAAATATTATATCCTACATCTTTGGAGCCTGTAAAAACAATTCCAGAGATCTTATTACTGTTAACTATTATTCTTCCTATGGTTGCAGCATCTCCAGTAATGTAATTCAAGACACTTGGAGATATACCTGAATCCATCATTATTTCTAATATTTTATATCCTATAATTGGAGTATTACTTGCTGGCTTTACAACTGCGGTATTTCCTGTAATAATTGCTCCAATACACATTCCTACAAAAATGGCAGCAGGAAAATTAAAAGGAGATATTATCCCCCAAACACCATATGGTTTCATAACGCTTATATTTTTTTCAGAGTTGTTTTTTGGTTTATACTTAATAATATATCCATTATTATTGATCATCTCTATACAATAATAATTTATAAAATCAATTGCTTCATCAATATCTGCAATAGATTCATATCTATTTTTTCCATTCTCAAAAGTTAATAATGCAGCTAATTCAAATTTCCTTGACCTCATAGTATTTGCTGCTTTTTTAAGAATTTTAATCCTATCATGATAGTCAAATTTGCTCCAATCTATGAATGATTGAAATGAAGACTCTATGGCTTTATTTATTAATTCATCTGTTACTTTAGAAACATATCCAATTACAATCCTTTTGTCAACAGGAGATGTATGTTTATATTTATCTTTAGTATAGATTTTTTCATTATCTATAATAATAGGATAATCTACATTACCAAATTCCTTTTTTAAAGATTGAACCGCATTATCAAATTTTTTATGGAACAAGTTTACTTGATTTTTTTTAATATAATTTTCATAAGTTTGTTCATTAATGAACTTCATATAAATACTAAAGATGATCTAATTATTAAATAATTTATTATCGACGACTATTATTAGCATTAATTGAATAAATATGATAAAAAAATATTACAATAACAATAGTATGAGAGAAAGATCTTTTTTCTGTCGTAAAGAAATTATGAAAGTTATGTACAATTCAACATTTATCTATCATTTAGTGTTTGTGGATCTGAATTCTTACCCTTCACCACTACGGATAATGAATGAAGGCTTTCCCAGTAACTACGATTGCAATTATTATGCCTAAAGAACTGATAAAAACTAGAATGAATTAATAATAAAGATGCTTTGAAAATATAAATGACTATATACAAGAAAATAAATTACACATGGTTTTAGATTCGGTTCTAGATTAGAATAATAGTGTAACTACTGAATTGGGTAGAAATGTAGAGAGGAGTAGGGATAGATGAAAACGACCATAACATTATTATATGTAAATGATGAAATTAAAATTATAGTTTTCGACACTGTTTCTTTATTATCTAAGATCTTGATTTGCTAATCTATTTATGCCTTCTCTAGTTATCCTATATAATCTAAAATTTGCCCCTGTAGGTTTTTTATCTTCTTCTATTAGACCTAATGATTTTAATTCATCTAGACAATTTCTTATTTCATTGGGAGGAAGATTGTTAACTTCTGCAATTATCGAATGATCAAATACATCGTTTTCAGTATTGTTCTTAGCCAAACCTGCTATAATGTTAAGGATATCTCTTACTTCCTCTCGGAGAGGTTCCCAATTACTCATTTACAAGCTAAATATTCTTTGATATTTAATATTGACGGAATAGAGAGCAATGCTATGGCAAATGGTGATTTTGTGTTGCGGTTGTGTTTGACAGAAGGGACCGTGGTACTTTGAAGGATTACTCAGTTCTTCTAACCATCATTTTGTTATTATGAATAGTCTTTAGATTGAATTATTTCATTCCTTTTGCCTATAATATGTATCCATCATCGTCAGGTGATAAGGACTAGTAATTTGATATTTGTTTTCCGGATTAGACTCATTTCTTCCTATTCCAAGTTCTCCTTTTATGACTCCAAGAGTTTCGCCAGTTGAGCTTTCAGGTTATTCAACTGTTCCCAACTATCTCTCCTATTCATTACCGTGGTTGATTCGTTTGTATCTATTTTGAACTTCCCTGTTAAAGTTCTTTCACCAGTAGTAAATCCAGATTGCATTTCTCCATCTTCAACTACATATTCACAATTACAGAAGGACATAATTTACTATTGTTGCTTCAACAAGTGAAAATGCAAAATTGTCAAATTGATACTAATCATCCATAAATTCATTATTATGTTTCTCTATATCTTAGGACAATATTAAAAACGGTATAAATTTTTTTTATTTCTCCAAAATACTTATTATAAGAGAATTCGAAATATATTTTAAATCTTGATTTTTGATAAGGGCTTAGCCAGTGGCTCCCAGATAAAGCCGATTGTGATGATAATAAGAGCATGGTAAGACATTTATTCAATATGTTGTGAATCTTAAACTCTGTAACTGTGTTCCAATATATTTTCTTCGAAAATCTTCCAATTTCGTTCGTATGTGATTTGTCAGGCTTGAATGATATACTAGAAAGATGAATTAGATTTTGATAAAAGTAAACTATAAAGAAATAATAGTCTCGAGTCAATTAAGAATAAACTATTAGTTATTTTTATAGGTATCAAACTATTAAAGTATTACCTTTTCCATCATAACAAGCAAGAAATTTCTAAAGGTTTAGTAATTTTGAAAGAGGCTTAAAAGAAATTGAATATTAGTAAAACTTTCTCTTTTCTTTTAAATGTTTTTCATGAAAATCAAGAGATCTATACAATGCAACTATAGATGCAGCATTTAATATTTTTCCATTCATTAACATTTCCTTCAATTGCTTTATAGTTAATGTATCAATTTTTATATACTCCATTATTCCTAAATCTTGTTCATTATTTTTTTCAATATCATAAGCTGCATATATGTAACCTTTTTGTTCAAACATAGAATAATCTAGAGTATACTCTCCTACAAATAGAATATTATTAGTATTATAACCTGTTTCTTCCTTAAATTCCCGTATTGCAGCATCCATTGGAGTTTCATCATCCTCTATATATCCAGACGGAATTTCGACTTGTATTGAGTCAACTAAGTGTCTGTAACTTTTAATTATTAATATTTCATTGTCAGAAATAAATGGAACAATCGTTGAATAATTTTTTCTTTTTCCTCTAATGTAAACTTTTTTAATACCATTAATACTAAATAAATCTTCATATAATTGAATATATTCATTTGAATAGACTTTCTTATCAGAATCAATAAGCCTCCAGTTATCTGGTGCATTTTGTAACATTTCTATAATAGATTTTTTTTATTTATCACATATATATTTACATGTTTAAACCACACCATAACAATATTTTTATCTTTATTAGACATATACTATCCGTCTTGAATTACATGAATTGGAAATGGTTTACTGTAACTTTGAAATATAGATGTAACAAATCAACACACTTAATAAATTTATCATTACGATATTCATGATCAAAAGGAAGATTGATATGATATTCTAAAATTGCTTTAATAGACTAGCTCTTATTGATTTTTCAAGAAATATTTTTTTGAATATCATAAAACATGGAAAAATATTTGTATAAATCATTCAAATTAAGAATATCATCATGACCTAGACGATTATGCTTTCTTAGTTCACTAAAGGAATAATTCTGAGAGCTTCAATTATACTCTCTATATTCCATTACTCAAAGTATCAATAAATGTTATTATTTTTTAAAAATATACTCCAATATCTAAGACACATCTTCTTTAAATTAGATCAAAGTATACCACCAGTACGAGCATTAAGAAAATGATATAATCTATCGTCGTTTCCTTGTTGATATAAAATGAAATTGAATCTGTGAAAGGAATAATTGTTAAAGCATCTAAGGCTACAGTTTATTTTTATTTCTGTAAATTCAATAAATTGTTCAATAATTTGACGTTCTCTAACAATTTGAGAAATGATTAGCTGGTGTTATATCAAAATTTTGTTTCCTTCAGTATGGTCAGAAGGTCAGTGTATTTATTAAAAATTTTAATTGATTGAAAAAATCAATGATTGAACACATCAAATATTTGATTTGTAAATGCAATAAATTCGCAATATATTAAAATATTACCCACTCTTCCTATAAGCTATCCTAGATTACACCTTTGCCCAGTTATTCTTTAACATTATCCGAGTTAGTAAATTTAATTTCCACATCTTTATATTATTGTGAATAAGCGATGTTTGGAAAGACAATGACCAATATTATATAAAGAGAGGTTAGAAATAAGGAAAAAGTACTGAAATGTATGATATTATAAGAAAGAAGAAAGAATCATCTATTACATTCAATAATCCAACCTATAACTACATTAATAAAGAAATCTAAAAGGCTTACATTTTCAAAATTAAATAGATTTTGTCATTTTAGGTTATTTTAGTAAATATACAAATTCTTGACTAGTTAAAGAATACATCATTTAATTAAAAAAATATGAACACTTTTATCTCAATTCCAAAATTTATTTTTTATATTTAAAATTTCATTTTTATTTCTAAAGATAAATTTTTTATTTACAATATAATTGAGGATGGAAGCTATAGATATTGCAATTATTATTATCCATCCATAATCAACATTAGTCTTTCCAAGTCCATAAACTATTGATAACTGTATTACTACTCCAACAGAATTAAAAATAAAATATTTTAGATATTGTTTTAAGACTATGTCATAATTCATATTTCTATCTTGAAAAGTCCAGATTTTATTCAGCAAGAAATTAGAAGACAAAGATACAATTATTCCTAATATACTAGATTGCAGATGATCAAAATGAAAATATGTAAAAAAGTAGAAAGATACGATATAATTAATAAATAAGCCTATTGCCCCTACAGTATAGAATTTAGATATTTCACCTTTATTCATGTAAATTCTTTGAATTAAAAAGAGAATAGTTTTGGTACTAGAAAATTTTTCTTTATAATTTTTATGGTTTTTCAATTAAAATATACCTTTTTTAATTTTGTAACATTTATACTTTTTCTAAAATCAGAATTTTTAATCATTGTAGACATCGTAATCTATTGATAACTATAGTATCTTCTCTAAGTAGATGAATTTCGTAATTAGATATTACGACATTCTGCGGATTTTACTCCCTCTTTACTTTCAATAATTTCTTTTAATCCATTATACATTAGTTCTTTAGATTTATTGGAAACTGCTTTCCCTTCTTCTAATGTGAAATATTGTGTAGACTGTATTCCGATACTTCCTATAATAGAATTTGAATATTGATAAAAATCAGATATTTTAGAATTATTAATTAAATTACTTAATTCATTTTTCGAGACAATAGCTTTGACAATATTTTTATTTAAAGAAGGATTAACTGAGTTTGTAATATTTTGTTTTTCTATTATCTGAAAAGGATATATTTGTAAAAATTCATTTATTCTCTCTTCATATCCAGAGAATATAATAGGAATTTTTGCATCGGCTGATTCTATATAGTCAATTTGCATTTTTAATACTAGTAACCTATTAGATGCCGCTAAATTTTGATATTGCATATTTGCCTTATCAAGTAATTCATAACATTTTCCATCGATATTTACATTTACGTGTTTTTCGGGATAAAAATTAAAAGCTAGCAAAAAGCTAATTACACCTCCTATTACAAAAATAATAATTGCAGGAAGGGAAAGTTTACGATAATCCACCAATAAACAGGAACATTTCTTAATAATATAATTCAATAAGTATGTATAATATAATAAAAGTAATCATTTTATTATACTCATTAAGTTGCAAAAAATAACTAATAATATAGAAAAACTATAAAAAATATTACATTATTTATTAATGTTTTAAAAAAGCGATGAATTTTAATAGTAGCTTATACTATTTATATTTAAATGTTAAAGTTTTTACTACAGAAAAAAAACAATTGCACTAGCTGTAATGAAAAATTTAAAACCTCTGATGAGTTGTTAAAGCATGCAAAACAAATCCATAAACATGTCTTTCGAAAATGCAATATATGTGGTAAACAGTTTTTAAATGAAAAAGAAAGATTACATCATATGAAAGAAGAAAAACAAAGAGAAATAGATCACAGAAGACATAAAAATTTATAAATGAAAATTCTTTTCTATGTATAGAAGAGAATTAACTATAAGTAAAATAAAATAATTATTGCCTTTTAAAGGTCATATTTTCAATTTATTCAAAGGATATTTATAACCATAAGAAAAGATAATATAATTAAATAAAGAAAAAGAATTAAATGAGAAAAATTTTAATCACCGCTTCTGAAAATTTTGTTAATCAAATAGAAAAACAATTAAGATATAATTTTGATATTGACTTTGAATATTCTGATTCACCAGAAGGTAAAATTGAAGCAAAAAAAGATAATAGATGGGTCACGATTTGTCGGTTTTCTTCTGATGAAAATTTGGATAACGTAATTACAATGTTCAATGTATATTATGAGATAAAATGCAAATAAAATTTTATTTATTATTTTTTAATAACCATAACTAAAATAAAATATAGATATACTATTTTTTATGAAATTTAAACCATTTTTTTAAGTCCTTCCTATCATCGCTTAAGAGTCCTAACCCACAACCAAGTATAAATGATGATAATAAAGGCGAAATCTTTCCCATCGATAATACACAAAGCAATATTACTCCTATTTCACCATGGTGAATTCGTCTATTAAAGAGATAGACTTTGGATGGATGATTTTTCTTCCAATAATATGTAATTATTTCAGAAGCTGCAAATCCTATTATACCAGTCATAAGGGGTAGGAAAACCATTCTTTTTATTATATAAAAATAATATCATTAATAAATTATTACTATATTATTTATTATATATTCTGTAAAGATTAAATATATCTCACAATTTGATACCGTTGGTTTACAGCCAGGTCAATTTGATCATCCGCATGATATAGGAATAGACTCTAATGGCAATTTATTCATCACTGAATTAAATAATCCTCATATTCAAAAATTTACAAATAACGGTACTCTTATCAAACAATGGGGTTCTAATGGAACTGATCCAGGTCAATTTACATTACCTTTAGAACATTTAGAAGTTGATTCAACTGACAAGGTGTTTATGGTAGATAGTGCAAAAAATCCGCGTATACAAGTATTTGATACTGAAGGAAATTTTATTACACAATTTGGTAAATATGGTATGGGTAATGGTGAATTTCATAAACCAGAGCATGTAATTGTTGATAAAGAAGGTAACGTATATGTTGTAGATAGAGGTAATCGCAGAATTCAGGTTTTTACGCCTTGTTAATTGCATTTACTAATATTATTTATTTAAAGTAACTATGTTAAAGATCATCCTAAAATTAAATTTGTTTGACAATAATAATAAAGATAAGGATTTTCCTAGGTACGAAATAAATGAAGAAACTATAAGTTAAAAACGATTTTAAAAGATAGATTTCCAGCATCTTTTTATTATTTAGATGTTATTGCAATTTCGTTTCTAAAGCCAAAAAATTGGAAATACAAGGAGTAGATTTAGAAATCAAAATTGAGAAGTTGTACGATTTAATCAAGTTTAAACAAAAAGAAGCCATAGCCTTCTACATCTATTCTTATAACCACAACTTGGCAACCATGAAAAAACCTTCTGCTTTATTCATTGTTTGTTTGGATATGCTTGTATATTAATAGTGGATATAGATATATTCGGATAGAATGAATAGATGATAGAGGGTTATGGTTTGTCTATTCTCTTGATATTCTCTCCGAAGGCAGAGTTGTAACTGTATTAGAACATTCTCCAAAATATTATATATTATTTGATTAACCTGTTACCTACTAATAGTCAATGTTATTATTACTATTACCAAGTTTATTTCCCATTTTTAAACTCATTTATTGTTATTAGGTGACTATAGTTCCAAACTATAAAATAATTTGAGGCCAATTAGAAGGAAACAATTTAAAATAGTAACATTCTAGCCTGAATATTTGCAACCAATTCGTTTGATATTCATCTTTCACCATCAGACCTTCAGCGACGCCATATCGATCACAAAACGATATTTCACATCACTTTTTAACATGCGTTTGTATGCTTCATTAATGTCCTGAATCTGGATAACCTCAACATCTGCAGTGATTCCATGCTCTTCACAAAAATCGAGAAGTTCCTGAGTTTCGGCGATGCCACCAATCACGGAACCCGCTACTGAATTACGCCTCCTTATCAACGGAACAGTGTTCAATGTTGGCTCCAGACTGCCTAGGAACCCGACCAAGACCAATGTGCCATTTAGCGACAGGGATGGCAGATATGGATTAAGATCATGGACGTAAGGTACTGTATCGATAAGTAGGTCAAAGTTGGCTTTTACAGCGGCCATCTGTCCTGCATCAGTGGAGATCACTATATTGTCAGCACCTAGACGACGTGCGTCCTGCTCTTTTCCAGGCGAACGACTAAACAAAGTGACATTTGCACCTAGTCCTTTAGCTAGTTTTAGCGCCATATGGCCAAGGCCTCCCAGGCCTATGACTCCGACATTTGTCCCTTCTCTTACTCTCCAATAACGGAGTGGAGACCACGTGGTGATCCCTGCACATAACAAGGGTCCAACACCTTTCAAGTCTAAACCTTCCGGAATTCGCAATACGAATTTTTCCCTGACAATAATTTTTTCTGAATAGCCACCGTAGGTGGGCATTTGATCATACCGATCTTTGTCAGCATAGGTAAGTGTTGGGCCAGCTTCACAATACTGTTCAAGCCCTTGTTTGCATGCAGCACACTGTTGGCAAGAATCAACCATGCAGCCAACACCAACGTGATCACCAGGTTTGAAGTTAGTGACATTTTGACCTACACTCACCACGCGACCGATTATCTCGTGGCCCGGCACCATAGGGTAAACGCTGTTGAGGCCCCAGTCATTATTGACATTATGCAAGTCAGAATGACATATGCCACAATAGAGAATATCTATAATCACATCGTCAGCCCGTGTGTCACGACGTTCAAATTGATAAGGAGCTAATTCGGCCTTGACAGAAGGTGCAGCGTAACCACGTACATTCATTGTCATTGTTTATCTCTGCTCCCCAGGTCGTTGATTACTCTTTACTAATGGTTTAAAACTCATTTATTAAGTAAAAGTATACGATATTTTATTAAAGAGTTCTTTTTCTATTTTCTTCTCTAGGAATAAGTTTCGTAATCTTCTATCATTTCATGAAATATCATTATTATCCTAGAATACAAAATTCAAACTTTAAATTGAATAACACAGTATTGATAATGTATGTCATTAGTTTTATTTTCGAAAAGTATTGAAGAGTTTTAATTAAATGGCTATTCTTTTCTTTAATAGAATAAACTAGCTTCGATATGAAATTTTCTTATCATTTAAATTCTATTAAATACTTCCATCCTTTTTAAAATTGTAATTGATGACATCTACAATTAATTTTAAATAGATATTTGTATATCTAAAAAAATTAGTGGTTGTTTTATTGTTTTTACTTATTTAAATCACATAAAGAATTCTTAAGAGTTAAAATATCCGGGGAAATTTTACTAGAGCTATTAGGTTTGAAAAGACCTATTCTTTCATATAACTTCACATTGGATACAAATTTATTAACAAAATTATTGCATATAATATTATCATTATCAGAGTCGTCATCTTTTAATATGAGTATGGCATTATTTACTTGCGCAATAAGTGATCTTTTTATTGTATCACCCGAATTATGAGCTGTCTGAATATTGATAATTTTATAAATCAGTTTTTCAAGCACATTAATAGAGTTAGAACTAACTTCAATTACCTCATGGTCATTACTCAAAGAGTCGGATTGAATAAACATTGATGGAACATCTTCCTTTTCGTGATATGAATTTGTTATCTCGCCTTGTTGGAACTTTGAATTAGAGGAATTTCCTTTTATATCACTACTGGAAATTGAATGATAATCAATATTTAAAGTAATTAATATGAAAAACGTAGATATAAACACTACTAAAAGTAATATCCGCACATTTTTTTTTCCCAATTATATTAATTATTCATATACTTAGATAAAAATCTAATAATATATTACATAAAAATTATGGTTAGTTACATGTAGTAATTATTAACTTATCATTTAATTATTTTTAAGTAGATAATCATTATAGAATGTATTTAAGAAAAATTGTTATGATGGAAGAAAAAACCATTGTGTTACAAATATCATTAACGATATTGTAATTGAAAGGAAAAGGAATACCAAATAAGGAAGAAGATTGTTATATTGTGGTAATTTTTTTTTTCCTAATTGTATTTTTACATTCCGATTCTTACTACGAAATATAACAATAAGATAAACTGGAAGTGAAAATAATCCACCTACTATTAACATATATCCCCACATTGAATTAAAAAGTCTGTTAAGATCAAAATCAATATTTATAAAAGTCAGCACAATTCCTGAAAATATAGATAATGTAGAAATTGGAATTACAAATTTATGAATTCTTGGCAAAATAGAAGAATAAAATCCCTTTTTATTGACTGGACCTAATATAAAAATTACAAAAAAAGTTAAACCCCACCATAGAAAAGATGAAAATAGATGAATATAGGTAATTAAAAAATCTAGAATGTTATAATACATCTAAATATCTATTTTTATAGTTTTATTTAATTTTTAAGAGTTATGATTTAGTATCTTAATAATTAGGGTTTTTTCCAAGAGAAATTGCCACGAAAATTTGCATTATATTAATTAATAATCAATTTACACTTTACATATACAATATAAAAACTATTATATAGAAATAGTAAATCCTTCTAGAGATACAATAAAGATTAATATCAAATATAAAATACTAGATGAGCAATTAAATCAGAATTTATAAAATGATCATTACCCATAAATTCGATAACAATATTAATAAATTTTGTCTACTGAATATATCTTTAATTATTTAAATTTATTATTTTTATGATTTTGAACTGTGATTAAATATTTTAACATTCTATAACTTATTAATCATTTCAAATAAATATAATTACTTTTTATTTGTCGTATGTCTTAGGTTCGATACAAGAGAAGACTGAAGACAAATTAAATTATGTTCAACATTCAATTAAAAATACTAAAACAATGCCAAATACCACATTTAAATTATCTTGAATCAATACTTGCAAAAGAAATATCAAAATAAATATATTTATTTACACATAACACTGCTTGTTTACCTTGTTTATATTAAAAATAGAAAATTATAAAAAATAATTAAATGTAAAGGATAAGCTTAATTGGTATTTATTGAATGATTAATGTGATGGCCTATCAACTGCTAATAGGAAATAACTTTATTTTAGAAAATCCCAAAAAAGTAAACTTTAAGGATTCTCAGATTTTTTCTCTGAATGAAGATAATGAAGGTCCGTATGTAAATACAGAATTATTTGATATAACCGGCTCAAAAATTATTGAAATCATTAAAAATAATGTAATATTTTGTAATAGAGAATTGAAGACAAAATTTATGAAAAGAGACCATATTTTAATTCTAGATAAAAATGGCGAAATTATACTTGAATCACGAGTTGTCAATAAAGACACAATCATTGTAAGTGGAAGATTTGTAATTGAGAAAGAACTACTAACAATAACCCAGAATTACATTTCATTTGCTAATGGAAAAAAAATAATGCACAGTAAAGTTAAGTCAAATAATGCTTCAATTTCCATAACAGAAAATGGTATTAAATCAAATAATTAGGAGATTCAATACTTTGAAACTCCTTAAAATCACAAATAGTATAAAAAATAATATGTTATAATTTTACTATGATTTGTTTTTATGGTTCTTTTCACGTTAAGAGGCATAACAAAATTGTCATCTTAACATTGATAATATGTATTAATATTACAATTCCTTTAAATATTTTTTCTAAAGTAAAAAATTCAAACTATAACGAAAATGATTTCATGTATGAAATAACTGACACACATTTAATATAACTTATAGTGACTGGACTGCAAAGTGATAACAATGGGCTTATCAATACCAAAAGATCGCCATCTAGCATATGATAATATAGGAGAATTTTGTGGGGAAAACAGAAAAATCCTGTGTGGTTCTTCCCAGGTACTTTGGGCATCCTGTTACACGCTATTGTACCGTTCCAGCTGGTAATGCTATACTTTTTCCTATTTTAAATTCCGAATGTTCATATATAGAATTTCCTCAACTTAAAAATGAAATAGAACTAAGAGATTGCGCAAAAACTATCCAAGATATAGTTATTAGTCCATCGGCACCTATCGATAATAAGGAATTAAGAATTTGTAAAACAATCATGTTCATTCATCATTATTTAATTTTTCTCTCCCTAAAAACAATATTCTTGGAGACCTCCGTAGACCTCCCAAGCAGTTGCAGATGGTAACTGGCTATTCTTAAAATCATTGAATGTAGGTCAATATAATATATAGAATTTAAAGGAGAAGTAAATGAAACAATTGCCACTTCTGACAGTAATTTTGCAGATCCAATTGGATGGGTCTATCAAACTACATAAATTCTCACAATCAGATGATAAAAGATATTTTCAATAATTTTCCCTAACACTGTAGACTTATTGTATAATTTTTTTTCCTGGATTCATTATATTTGTAGGATCAAAAATAAATTTGATCTTTTTAAATATATCAAAAATTATTTGTCCATACATTTGGGAGATATATTTTGTTCTACTTATTCCATCACCATGTTCTGCTGTAATGCTGCCAGAAAATTCATAAACCTTTGAAAATACATCAGCAGTAAGAGATTCGATTAAGTGTTTATAACTATTAGAGGAAGTATCTATTATTGGCCGAGTATGAAGGTTTCCATTTCCAGCATGTCCATAAAATACATAATCCAATTTGTACTTTTTGTATACATCCAATAGAAAAAGTGTATACTCATAAAGATATTCTGGATTGACAACAGTGTCTTCAATTAAACTGATAGGCTTTCGACTTCCTAATGTCAATTTCATAACATTATTAAGAGCACTTTTTCTTGCTGACCAAATTTTCTCAGAACTATCTTTATCTGAGGTTACTTCTATTATTTCTCCATAAGCACATAACTTTTCCCGACATAATCTTAATTTCAATTCTACATTAACAAGATTATTTCCATCAAATTCTACAAAGAGAATTGTTCCGTTTTTATTGCCATCGAATTTACAACTGGCTTTATTGTAGAGCATATTTTCATAATACAAGACAGAAGAATCAAGTAATTCTAAAGCTGATGGAGAAAAAGTTAAAATTATCGGAACTACCTTGACTGCCTTTAGAATATTCTCAAATCCTATCACCATTACAGATTTGTATAGTGGCAAATCAAGGATCTTGAATTTAGCAAGAGTTGTTATCCCTAATGTGCATTCAGATGAGGTAAATATTTTATGTGGTAAATATCTTCCAATATTATCTATTATGGAATCTATACGATATCCACAAGAATTTTTTGTTACCTTTGGAAATTTTAGAGAAATATATTGTAAAATATCTTGTGAAAATAATCTAAATAATTGATTAATCTTATTTGTTGGATAAGCATGATTATTTCTATCTTTTGAATCATCTTTATTATTATATGATTCAAATAAAGACTCTATACTACCATTAGAATAGACAATTTCTACACCATCTAAAAAGTCAATTGTGTTTCCATAACCTAATGCATGTATTCCACTAGAATTATTTGCTATCATACCGCCTATAGTACAAAAATTACTACTAGCAGGATCTGTAGGAAGAAATTTGCCCTTTTTTTTCAATTCTTTGTCCAATATTGCTTTGACAATTCCGGGTTCTACAATTACATAATCACTTTCAAATTCAATCATTTTGTTCATATATTTGGAAAAATCAAGGCAAATACCAGAAGTAAGTGACTGTCCTAATAATCCAGTACCTGCTCCTCGTCCAGTAATACTTACGTTATTAGAATAGGCATATTTACATATATTTGAAATATCTTCTTTGTCCTTGACTTGAATAACACAAGCAGGACTCAAACAATATTCACTAGCATCCACAGAATAAATTTTTTTACTCCAATCATCAGAAAGAACATTTCCTTTAGCAATACTTCTAAGATCAGCATCAATTTTTAATTGAGGCATAAACAGATAAAGAAGATAATAACTATAAAGTTTTTATAAATAAGTAGAATAAAATATTCTAAAAATTAACAAAAATTAGACATATTTAATAGATACAATAACAATAGTAGAATATGGAATATTGTTTTCGATCAATAAGGTATTGTCAAGTTTGCAAAGAATATGTAATTGGTAAAACATATCCACAAGAAGAGGGTTCAGTAAAATGTCCTAATTGTAAAGCAACATTACCTCCAATAATGGAATTTTGCTTGATTGATAAACCTACTTATATTTATTAATCCTTTTTTTATCTTATCCTAAAAAATAGATGCATAGAGAAATACTTTAGCAATACATGAAATCATAATTATTTATTGTAAAGTATAAATTTATTTTAATAGTAATACTCCATACTATTTACTTTAGTGATATAAGAATTATTTTATATAAAAAAAATAACATTAATTTAATCATAGAGTTTAAGTTTTAAACTAATAAGGATTATTCAAATGAGGATCAGTTCCAATAAAGATAAAAAAAAAGTATTTGATAAGTATTTGTATGGATGTCCTACATGTCATTTATCGCGGTATGTGATTTTATCAGAGAATATTCAAGATGTGGCATATCACAAGTATGAACTTTATTGTCATAGTTGTAACGTAGTCTTTTCACCGATGCATGCTGTTCTTCCAATGGAGTTTAATCATGATACATAGGTTTTATTTCTTTGAAAAGGTCAAAAATAATTAATTATAAAAATACAAATTTTTCTATCTTCTTTTTTTCCTCTTGTTTAGTTGGAACAAAATCATTGCAGCTATTCCCCACAACATTATTGCTGGTAATCTTTGTTGAAAAAACCAAGCAATTCCACCCAGTACTGCCATAAATATGCCTATAATTCCCAATATTTGTTTACTCTTTACCAATACCAGAAATTACCTTTTGAAATATATATAATATACAGAGATAAAGTCATACAATTAATATCCAGAAAAAATAACTTTAGACTTAATAATGGTTAGAGCTGATATTATGAGCTTTCTCCAAATAATTGCCAAACATTAACAATCTATAATCATCATAAGGTTTTGCTACTATTTGTATTCCTATTGGCATATTAGAAGGAAAGGAATATCCAAAAGGAATGGTCAAGGCAGGAAAACCAATGCTATTAAATACAAAAGTATTCCTCAATAGTGCATTTCTTACAGAAAAAAATTTGTCTTGGATTTGCACTTTACATTCAGAAAGCAACGGTGCAGATATGATAGTTGTAGGCAAAACCATAAAATCAATTTTAGCATACAAAGATAAGAATTGTTTTTGTATTTTTTTTATTGTCGTTAATGCTTCATAATAATCTTTTAGTTTAATTGTTGCACCTTTTAGTAATTGATTTCTTAGCTCTGGGCCATAATAACCAATTTTTTTCTTCATTATATTTTTATGGACATTATAAGTCTCAAATAGTCTTACTACCTGCCATGATCGAAAAAATCCATATGAATTAATTTTCACATTATCAACAAAAATACATTTATCCGATTGTAAAATGTAAATAAATCTATCGAATCTAGATTTTATATTCGATTCCAAATAATCAAGAAAATAATGATTAGGCATTCCAATAACAATTGATTGTTGATTTTTTAATAATACGCTTTTTAGAGATGTTAATGATAATTCTTGTTTTTCAAATTCATTTATATAATTGGGAAATTTTCTTTCTTGTCTTCTAATGGTGGTGAAAACTATTGAAATATCTTTTAAATTTTTAGCCATTATTCCAATATGATCTAGAGAAGGAGATAATTTGTAAACGCCATTTGTACTAATTGAGTTAAAAGTAGGCTTAAATCCAAAAATTCCACATAAAGATGCTGGGACTCTTATTGAACCTCCGGTATCTGTCCCCAATGAGAATGGAATTAAACCGGCTGCAACCGCTACTGCAGATCCTCCACTGGACCCTCCAGCGATCCTATTTAACGATAGAGGATTTTTTGTGTCTCCATAAAAAACATTTTTTCCTGTAATTCCTGCTGCAAATTCATTTAAATTATTTGTTCCGATTAAAATTGATCCTGCTTTTTTCATTTGTTTTATAATTGTAGAATCAGATTTAGATATATGATCTGAGAGTATTTTTGAACCCGCAGTTAATCGTACATCCTTAACAGCAATTATATCTTTAACTGAAAATGGTATTCCATGAAGGACACCATGATAAATTCCATTGTTTAATTCAGTTTCAACTTTTTCTGCTTCTTGCAAGGACTGGTCCTTAAGAATAGTTATAAAAGAATTAAGTTTTGGATTATATTTTTCAATTGCTGATAAATAGTATTTTATTAAAGTAGTAGCCTTGATATTTCTATCTTTAATTGCTTTAGAAAGTGTAATAATTGATGAATACCCTAAAAAATGGTTTTTATTCATATTATGTATACTTTTGATGATTGTAGAAATATAATTTTAGTAATTGCTATAACTATTGATTTAAAATTTGAAATAAAAAAATTTATTTTTGGAGAACAGCAGTCAATGCTAAGCTGTTTCCCGATTTAAAGTTGAGAGTCTTTGTAGCGGTGTTATATAATGCTAACCCATTAATGTCATCTAATGTTTTTTTCTTTCCAGTTACTGGATCATTTCCATTCATTTTATCATCAAAATTGACTACATATAGACCGCTATCTTTGCTAAGGCTTTGAATTTTTTGTTTAGATACGATTACTCCGTCATGCTCATTTCCTTTCTTGTCTATTGATAAGGCAACGAATTTTAGATTGGGATTATTTGGAACATTAAGAGTAGCACGTCCATCTCTTAATTCACATGGCTCAAAATCGGCTAAAACTATGACTCCTTTCCCAAGTATTTTTCCTTTTAATTGTATTGAATCAGATTGTGTTGGACACGAATTATCTCGTTTATATATTTTTTTAATTATTTTTACATTGTCATTGTCACGATGGTCTCTATCATAATCGATATCATATTTTATTTTGTTTTTAAAGTAATTGTTTGTTACTTGATATGATGTTTGAACAATATTTTGAATGATATTTTGGTTAATATTGTTTCCAACCGCTACTTGAGTTGCTATCTGTTGAATAGCTTGGTTTACTTGGTCACGATTACCAGATCCATATAAACCTGCCAGGTTACCTAACGATACTGCCAAATCACTCTTTGGATTATTAATTATTTGGGTAGATATTTGGTTAATAATTTGGTTAACATCACCACCACCTTTTGAGGCTTGACCTGCAATTTGTCTAATTACTTGTTGAACATCTGAAGATCTTTCGCTTCCTTGATCATCTGCGGATTTAGCAATCTGAGTTGCTGTTTGACTAATTTTTTGTTCAATATCCGCACCAAAGGCTTGTTGTTCAGCCTGTTGTCTTATATCTTGTTGTATATCCTTACCTATTCCTAATTGTGAAGCTTCTTGTCCTAGCTGTTGTGCTACATCGTCACCTAATCCTAATTGCTTAGCTCTTTGTTGAATCTGTTGTACTACGTCTTCACCTGTTCCTACTTGCGAAGCTGCTTGTCCTATCTGTTGTGCTACATTATCACCTAATCCTAATTGTGAAGCTCTTTGTTCAATCTCTTGTACCAGATCATCACCTATTCCAATTTGTGAAGCTTCTTGTCCTATCTGTTGTGCTACGTCTGCACCTATTCCT
Organism: Nitrososphaeraceae archaeon; assembly: GCA_036380115.1. GTDB lineage: Archaea > Thermoproteota > Nitrososphaeria > Nitrososphaerales > Nitrososphaeraceae > TH1177. The sequence continues at coordinate 25,530 of DASVFI010000023.1, forward strand.
AATTGTTCAGCTCTTTGTTGAACCTGCTGTGCTACGTCTTCACCTATTCCAATTTGTGATGCGTCTTGTCCTATCTGTTGCTCTACATCAGTACCTGCAGCTTCTTGTTGTGCTTGTTGGTCTGTCTGTTGCTCTACATCAGTACCTGCAGCTTCTTGTTGTGCTTGTTGGTCTGTCTGTTGCTCTACATCAGTACCTGCAGCTTCTTGTTGTGCTTGTTGGTCTGTCTGTTGCTCTACTTCTTCTACTTCTTCAGCTTCTTGT
>DASVFI010000024.1:0-22581 GCA_036380115.1 Nitrososphaeraceae archaeon
TATCAAATTTGTTATATGCTTTTTCCCATAGAGATTGGTTAAAAAATTCTCTAATTCTTCCATTTATTTTTAAATTTAAACTAAAAGATACTAGATCATTTGATTTATTTTCGTCATTTATCTTGGTTAAAACAATATTATCTAATGAATTTTTTTTTTCATTCATTGATTATTTACAATGTGGTATGATTTATATCCTAAATAAGTACTTGACTATTTAATGCAAGCAGAAATTGTTAATTTTTCTACTAATGAAATCGAATTAAAATTAAAGGATGAAGACATTTCTATTATGTATATAATCCAACATCACATCTTAAAGGAAAAAGATATAGAATTTGCTGGAATTGTGATGAAACATCCTTTAATAAAAGAGTATTTGATGAAAATAAATGGCAATGGAAATCATATTGATACTATAACCAAATCCGTTAAATCAGCTAATGACTTTTTACAAGATCTTTCAAATTTGATAGAATCTGCTCCTCAAATGGTGAATTAAATGAAATTCTGTCCTAATTGTGAAACACGATTGCGATTAAAATTCGATGAAAATCAAGTAGTTTGTCCTAAATGTGGATTTACTATATCAGAACAAGAACCAACTGTAACAATTAATGTTAGTAACGTAACAACACAAGAACATAATGCTTTGAGAGTATTGGATGCTGAAAATACTACAGAAGTACTTCCTTCTATAAATATAGAATGTCCTAAATGTAATAATAATTTAGCCGTTTGGTGGATGCTTCAAACTAGATCAGCCGATGAGGCAACAACTCAATTCTTTCGCTGTACTAAATGTAATCATACTTGGCGAAACTATTCATAGTATTAATAATTTATTTTAGTTGTATTGGATTATTGCATAATTGATGAATCTTTATTTTTAATAGGAAGATTTAAAGTTGTCTTATGATAGCCTGACAATGTATTAATTTGACTTTTCTAGCTAAAACAAAATCCCCTGATGAATGGAAAGCCATTACATCTGCGATATCAACATTAGTTGATGAAGCCACATTCGAAGCCTCAGTAGAAGGAATATCATTTAGAGGAATGGATCCCTCACATGTAGCATTAATTGACATTTACTGGCCTAATTCTGCTTTTGAAGGATACGAATGTAATTCATTAATTAAATTTGGAGTAAGAATCGATGAATTTTCAAAATTAATTAAGAGATCAGAAAAAAGAGATTCAATAGAATTATCTATAAACAAAGAAAGCATGTTAACTTTGAAAATACAAAATGGGTATAAAAAGGAATATAAAATGAGACTAATTGAAAGTTCTTCTAGTTCTACTCCACTACCAAAATTAAATTTTAATTCAAAAATAATATTAACAGCTTCTGCAATGGACAAAATCTTATCAGATATTCAGGTACTTTCAGAATACATAACTATTGATTGTAAATCTGATAGTGTTAGATTTTTAGGAAGAGGCGATACAGGGGAGGCAGATATACTTTTAGAACCAAAAAGTGAAGGTTTAGAAGAATTATCCTCAAATGAAGATAGTTTGGGCACTTATAGTATAGATTATTTAATAAAAATTACGAAGGCCATAAGTGCTGTTGGAGGATCTGTAATTGCAGAGTATTCAAGTAAAATGCCATTAAGACTAGAATTCACTGTTGCAAATCTCGGACGAATTCACTTTTATCTAGCTCCACGTATACAAGACTAGAATTTCTTTTTATGATATCTTTTATTTAGTTAATATTCAATTTTTTTAGTGAAGTATTAATCTAGGAAAGGAATTATTCATAAATTATATGAGATTGGTTATGAAATTTGGAGGTTCTTTATTGGATAATGAAAATAAACTCAATAATGTTGTAAATATTATAAAATCCTATTATTCTTTGGGTAATGAAATTGTTGTTATAATTTCTGCTCTACATGGGATTACTGATAAAATTTTAGATATATGTTACCATATAAAGAAAGTTAATAAAAACTCATTATGTTTATTTCTAAAGAATATAGAAATTGTCCATAAAAATCTTATAGAGAAAATTATACTTGATGAAAAAGAAAAAACAAAACTATTACAATTAATTAACAATTTAATAAATGAATTTAGAGATGTTTTGCTAGGGATTTCAATTTTAGGAGAGGTCACACCAAAATCACAAGATTATCTTCTTTCTTTTGGAGAAAGACTCTCCACTCCCATAATTTCTTGTGCATTAAATTCCGCAGGCTTGAAGTCTAATTATTTAAATGGAAAAGAGGTAGGAATTTTGACCAACTCCCACTTTGGTGAGGCCAAACCCTTAATGGATACAACTAAACTTAGGATACATCATAAGATTGAGCCATTATTAAAAGAGAAAACAATACCCGTTGTAACAGGCTTTATTGGATGTGATCAGAATGGTAATATAACTACGATTGGAAGAGGAGGATCGGACTACACTGCAACTATAATTGCTGCTGGTATAAATGCCGATGAGGTTTGGTTGTGGAGCGATATTGACGGATTGATGACGGCTGATCCAAAAATTGTTAAAGATGCATTAGTGCTTGAGGAGGTTTCAGTTTTGGAAGCCTTAGAGTTATCTATGTTTGGCTCAAAGTATATGCATCCAAGAGCCCTTGAGCCTATAATGGATTCAAAAATAGCAGTGAGAATAAGAAATGCGAATAATATTGATCATCCTGGTACACTAATTACTCAAAGACCAAGTTTTACTTCTAATAAGATAGTAAAATCAATAACCGTAATTAGAAATACAGCACTAATAGATGTTAGTGGCGGAGGATTAATAGGGACACCAGGTACTGCTGCAAAAATTTTTGATGCATTAGCAAAAAACCAAGTTAATATAATGATGATTTCTCAAACTCCTTCTGAATCCAGTATTACTATGGTAGTAAAAAAGCAAGATATTGATAAAGCTATTACAACATTGGAATTGAATTTCCTTGGAAAATTGATCAAGAGGATAGATGTTAGTGAAAATGTTGCCGTTATTGCAGTGGTGGGATTGGGAATGAGAGGAATAAAAGGAGTAGCAGCTAGAACCTTTGGAACAGTGGCTAAACGAAATATTAATGTAATAATGATAACACAAGGGTCATCAGAACTTAATCTTGCTTTTGTCATTGAGGATAAGAACTGTGAGGAAGCAGTTAATGCCCTTCATAAGGAATTTATAAATGTCTAACAATTTATTTAGCAAAAAGATAAATTTTGTTTTAAATTTAGGTACATGTTGTCAATAGGAAAATTGTACGTGGTAGGAGTTGGACCAGGAAATCATGATCATATGACGTATAGAGCTAAACATGTAATTGAAGAGAGTGAAATAATTGTAGGCTATGATACTTATGTTTCTCTAGTAGAGGATTTAATTGATGGAAAAGAAGTATATCGATATGCAATGACACAAGAAGTAGATAGAGCTAATCAAGCTATAGAATTTGCAGAAAAAGGAAAAATAGTTTCTTTAGTTTCATCGGGGGATCCTGGAATATATGGAATGATAGGTTTAATTTATGAAATATTAGCAGAGAAAGGATGGAATAAGAAAAATGGTATTTATGTTGAATGTGTTCCGGGTGTTTCTTCTTTAAATTCTTGTGGAGCCTTAGTTGGTTCGCCATTGATGACAGATTTTGCAGTGGTAAGTATGAGTGATCTTTTGGTTCCATGGGAAATGATAGTAAAAAGAGTAGAAGCTGCGGCTATAGGAGATTATGTTACAGTGATATATAATCCTGCAAGTAAAAAAAGAATTCATCAACTAAAGGATACAAGAGATATTCTATTGAAGTATAGAAAACCAAATACTCCTGTTGCAATAATAAAAGGAGCTTATCGTGATAGCCAGGAAATAGTTTTAACTAACTTAGAAGAAATGTTGAATTATAGTAACATTATTGGAATGATAACTACTATAATAATAGGAAATTCTTCTACCTATAATTACAATAATATGATGATCAATCCACGAGGATATAAATCGAAATACCAATTAGTAAAGGAAGAAGAACAGATAAAAAAGTAAAACGATTGGAAAAAATAATTTAATTTTACTTCTTATTTTTAAGTGATCTTTTTAAAAAACCGGTTCTCGGTCTTTGAAATGTTCTCTTATTGGTTCAATAATTTTGCAAAGATATTTGGAAGTAGCCTGTTTTACATCCTGTGGATGAACATTTTGTTTTTCAAAATCTTGTTTTAGATCTACATAGGTAGAATAGGATATTGTTCCTCCATATTTTGAAGGACGATCAATTATAAATTCTTTGTAATTATGAAATATAATGTATCTTATAATATCCAAGATTGGATTATTTTCTGAAACACCTATAGGACAAAAAGATTTCTTAATTTTAGTTTCGATTGTTTTATCATCATCATGAATAAAAATACCCCCCATTGGTTTACTTTTACTCATTTTACTAGAAATGAGTAAATCTTCTGAACTATTCTCAGTTAACCCTAGTTGGACTGGTTCCAAAAGTCCTGGAAGTAAATGGTGATGTAAACTAACTGGAACTTTCCATTTTAACTTAGGAAAAATTTCTCTTACTAGCATATGGATTTTCCGTTGATCAGTTCCTGCATGTACCAAATCTAAATCTAGTGCATGAATATCTATTGATTGCATTGCAGGATAAAGAAATTGCGAAAAGTCAAGCTGCTCGTTAGCATTTCTACCCATAATTGTTAATGATCTCGTAATTCTCGATAATGGAATATATTTACAAAATTGCATAAAATTCTTCCAATATTCTTCATATTCAGTATATAGATTACTTCCTAGAACAATATTTACACCAGGACAAAAAAATCTGAAAGCATCGGAATAATATTGAGATATTCTATCTATCTTATCCCAGTTACCTTCTAATTTATTATTAATAAAAGTGTGCCAATCAGCTAAAAATACGGTTGTATTAAAATTTGCCTTTATTAGATCATTTATTTTAAATCCTGTCAGAATAAGACTTCCAAGATGAAGTTTTCCTGAAATTTCTAGACCTATATAATGTTTAGGTCTGGAAGTTGTTTGTAAAAGATTTTTTAATTCATTTATCGTAACAATTTCTTCAGTCGGTTCAGAAGTGATAAGTGATATCCTCTTTTCTAAATCCATATAAGCTACGATATGCTTACAATACTTAAATTTTACATCAATGTATTAATCAGCAATAGAGAAAATTAATTTAAAAAACATTACATTAAAAAATAGGTTTTTAAAATGTTATCATAATTGGAAGATTATTAACTTAAAATCTCTTTATCTATTTTTATCCATATACATATCATCTTTATTTTTCTATACACAGGATATAGATTTATAATATATCAAAAAGAAACTTATTATAAAAAATGATAAAATTACATTATTTTAAATGTAATCTCTTTCAATAACACTACATTAGTGTTAGACCCAAAATATTAAATGCAATTAGAATCAAACCTGTTTGCTAACTTTATTATTTAAGAAAAAGGTATTTAATATAATAAATAATTTCTAATATTAAAAAGTATATTACTCAAATTTTACTTTCATTTATTATGAAAAAATTTCTCGCTTTGAGTTATATCATTTCATTTTTATTACTAATATTCTTAATAAGTAATAAAATAAATAATAATATTATCATATTTGCATAATTTTTCTATACTTTTCAAGATAACAGGAACGATATAACAACTCCTTTTAATTAGCATACTTTATAACAATTTTACCTTTTAATATCCTTGAAGAAGATAGTTAATTTCATTTTTGATATGGTGCTATTTCAAATAGCATGAAAAGCCTTTAAAAAATAGGAATATAAAGCTCTCAAAAATACTCCTAATAAAAAATGAAGTTATTAGAATTTCAGGGTAAGGAACTTTTTAATTCTTATGGAATAAGAATACCAAAATCATATTTGGCAAAAAATATTGAACAAGCCAAAATGGGATCACAAAAAATTGGCTTTCCATTTGTACTAAAATCACAGTTAACAGTAGGTGGAAGAGGAAAGGCAGGAGCAATTTTAAAATGTAAAAATGAAAATGAACTTTTTGAAAAATTTAATGAGTTGATAAATAAGGAAGTCAAAGGAGAAAAACCTAAATCAATTTTACTTGAAGAAATGGCTGATATCAAGAGAGAATTTTATTTATCTATTTTTTTGAATAGAACAAAAAGATGCTATTCTATCATAGCTTCATCACAAGGAGGTGTAGAAATTGAAAGTGTAGATAACAAGATTATAATTGATATTCCCGATGTTGAGGGGATTTCATCAGAATTAGCATCGCAAGTTGCAGATAAAATGAACCTTAACAATTCTGAAAAAAAAGCTTTTATAGATTTAATTCAAAAGTTATCAAAACTAATTTATGAGAAAGAAGCGGAATTGGCAGAAATCAATCCTTTAGCAATGATAAATGGTGGCGAACTGGTAGCATTGGATGCTAAAGTTATAATCGATGATAATGCTTTATTCAGACATGAGGATATAAAGAAGTATGAAGAGTTATCAGAATTAGAATCTCAGGCAAAAAATAATGGATTTTCTTTTGTTGAGTTAGATGGAGATATTGCAATCATTGGTAATGGTGCTGGGTTAGTAATGTCAACTTTGGATATGGTTACTGACGCTGGAGGAAAAGCTGGAGCATTTTTAGATTTTGGCGGAAGAGCTACAACTGAATCAATCTATCAAGCATTAAAAGTAATAAGTAAAGTAGACAAAATTCATGCAATTCTTGTTAATCTATTTGGTGGAATAGTAAGAACAGATCTAGTTGCACAGGCTATTCTTAATGCATATAATGATGGTACTATTAGAGTCCCAGTTTTTGCAAGGATAACTGGGGCGGAATCGGAAAAGGCCAGAGAATTGCTTAATGGTAGTAAAGCAAGATTATTTAACTCTGTAGAAGAAGCAATAAATGCAGCTGTTAAATACTGATGATAGAAAAAGTGAATGAAAATGAGTGCTAAGTTTGATTTATTCGATATATTAATTGGTAACGAAAATGATAGTGACTATAAAAACAAACCAGTGATAATCCAAGGAATTACAGGTGCTTTTGGCTCAACCCATACAAAACTAATGAAGGACTATGGTACCAATATTGTTGCAGGAGTTACCCCAGGAAAAGGAGGTCAATCTTTTGAAGACATTCCTGTTTTTAATACAGTTGCTGAAGCTTTACAGAACAATTCCGTTGAGATTTCAGGAGTTTTTGTACCTGCTCCATTCTTTTTAAATGCGGCAAAAGAAGCAATAGATAATGGAATTAAGTTACTAGTAGCAATACCCGAACATGTCCCTGTAATAGATTCAATCAAAATTTTAGAATATGCTGAGAAAAGAGGGGCAAGGATGATAGGACCTAATACTCCTGGAGTAATAGTACCAGAAATAATGAAGGTAGGCATTATGCCGGCCAAACCATTTACTCAAGGTTCGACAGTGGTTTTCTCACGAAGTGGAACGCTCATGTATGAAGTATCATATACTTTATCGAACACAGGATATGGACAAAGAATTTGTCTTGGAATAGGAGGGGATCCTATCAATGGAACAAATCTTATCGAAGCTTTTGAACTCATCAAGGAAAGAGATGATGTTGAATCAGTTGTAGTTGTAGGAGAAATAGGTGGAGATGCCGAAGAAAAACTAGCAGATTATATCATTTCAACAAATTTTTCCAAACCAGTAGTTGCATATGTAGCTGGGAGAGCTGCTCCAAAGGAAAAGAAAATGGGGCATGCAGGGGCAATAGTATATGGAAATTATGGTTCAGCAGACTCAAAAGTTTCAAACTATTCAAAGGCAAATGTACCAGTAGCAAAGAGGCCTGGAGAAGTACCAGAGTTATTAAAATCTAAATTAAAGAAATAATATATTTAAAGAATCTTTTTAATAACTCTTTTATATATACTATAATAGATATGAAGGAAAATAGATTTTGTGACAGATGCATGCAAAAAACTTTACATGATATTGTAGAAAATGAAGATATTATATATACATATAAACGTAAACGAATTTATAAATGTACTACGTGTGGTTATTCTTCATACAAAAGAGGTTTAAGACCATCTGCAGAATCTGTTTATTGAATTAAAATAAAAAGAATTCTTTTTTTGAATCAAAAAATGTTTGATAAAATTTTAAATACTTTTTTAGAAACTAAAAGAGAATACATAGAAAACTTCAAACCAACAAATATAATAGCAGAAATCCTACCAAGTGAGTTTTCAGATTATTTTCCTCTTGATAAACAAATATTATCAAAACTCCATCAATTTGTTTCTAATAATCCCATCTATTTTAAGAAAACAAATGTTTTGATTAACAATTTAAATTTTATATCTTATGAAGGAGATGTAAATGAGTTTTACTTAAGTAGTAAGAAGTACGATACAAATTATCAACCATTTTATCCTACGTGGATGTTATCTGCTTTTTTAATATGTCTAAAATTAAAGGAATTAGGATTTACTGAACTCATTGATATCGGTTCTGGAGATGGAAGAATACCCTATTGTGGTGAATTGCTAGGATTGAGATCTACAGGAATTGAATTAGATACATCTTTGACTGAATTACAAAAAGATCTTTGTACAAGAACTGAGATTAAATTCAAAATAATTAATGATGATGCTTCGAATTATGATTTTTCTAAACTTGAATTATCAAAGCCATTTTTTTTAGTGTCAGGACTTGCTGAAATGGGTGAAATGTTTGTTAACAATGTAATACAAACAATCTTGCAAAATAAATTTGAATCTTCTGGTATTGTTCTTTTGGGAAGTACAATAAAGCGAAAATTTGCTAGTGATGTTTCATTTTATGGATGGGGAAATGTGATAAAAAAATACAATTTACAAATAATTGACGAAATTAATCTTCCAACTCATTGGACAAATGATAATAATACAGAAACAAAATATATAATTACACAATTACTGAAATGAATAAGACATTATGCTTCCATCTTCAATTACTTCACAAATTTATTCAAATTTAAGAAGAAATGGCTTATCAAAATAATATTTATTATGTATAGATACTTGATTGAAAATACGTTATGGCCATAAGGTTTTTAGCAATAGAAGTTTGAGTGAATATCTTTAAGAATTGATAGAATGGCTACAGAAGGTACAAAAAATGTTTAATGAAATTTAATCGGTTTTTACAAAATAGGACAGTCTTTTATGCGTTTTCAATTTACCTTCTTGATATTGTATAACTCCAAACTTAGTTTAGAAATACGCCTATAATGCAAATGCAGTTTTGCAATGGTAATAGATAATCAATGTAACAATATGAATAGGTTAAAAAAGATGCAAATATGGAAGCAAAGGAAGTATGTCCTATTTTGGAGATAATAAAAATTTTTAATCCTATTGGAACATTCTTATCATTCATTTATTCATTTATTGAATTATTAGCTGATCAATTACAAAAATATAGAATTTTTGGTTCTGATATACTTATTTTTAATTAACTATATCGTTATTGATCATATTGTTTACAATAACGTTAGATAAATCTAAATTTTGATCCAATTCCACGGCTCAATATTTCTTAATTGGCATTGTTTTTTTATTATTCTTTTCGCCTTTTTTGCGACTTCGTTTTCATCTTTATTATTTTTTAAATAAAAAATAAACAATTTTTCATACAACTCTTTTGCTTTTTCTTCAGTAAATTCCTTGTAATGAATTTGTTTTGTATCTTTGTATATTATATGTTGTGGAGGCAAATTTCCATTTTCATTTAATCCCTTCATAATACAATATTCTTTCTTACAACTTTCACAATCGTTACTAAAAAAGAGAATATGCTTTGAACAGGAAACCACATTATATATTACTACAAATTCTATAAAAAGTTTGATCTCAAATTTAAGATACTTCAAAATGTAATTACATTAATCTTTAAAGATAATAAAGAATTACTATACGTGTATGGCTGAGCTCAACCAGTTGTTAGTTAGAAGGATAAAAGAAGGAACAGTAATAGATCATATTTCTTCTGGCAAGGCATTTAATGTTATAAAAACCTTGAATATAAATGGAAAAGATGGAAACATCGTTACAGTAGCATTAAACGTCCCTAGCACTAAAAAGGATAAAAAAGACATAATTAAAGTAGAAAATAAATTTTTAAAAATTGATGATACAAACAAAATTGCTTTGATTTCACCAAATGCTACTATAAATATAATTAAAAATTATAGAGTTGCTGAAAAACGCAAAATCCAAGTGCCAGATTATATTTCAGGTATTTTCAAATGTTCTAATATCAATTGTATTAGTAATGACGAAAAAGACATTATTCCGACTATAATAGTAATGGATAAAACAAAAATCATTTTAAAATGTAAATTTTGTTCAAGACTTATAGATATTAATGAAATAGAAGAAGTATAATTACAATATAATATCTAAATTTTTTGAAAAAAGTGCCATTAGTTTTAGGAAAATCTTTTAAAAAATGAAAAGAGTTATGATTGTCCTAATATAATAATAGCCATAACTATACCGTAGATTGCTACGGCTTCTCCTAGGGCTGTAAACACTAAAGCTTGGGATCTCAAGTCAGGTCTTTCACTAATAACTGCTAAACCAGCGGCACCAACCCCACCAATTGCAACACCTGCACCTAAGGCGGCTAATCCGAAAGCTAATCCAGCACCTACAAATTTCATACCGGCTTCAGTTCCTCCAGCTGCGGCTTCTTGTGCATCTGCCTCTTTTGATACGTAATTTGTTGTAATTAATGCAATAGTTGCTATCAATACCATAGTCGAAATTGATTTTACTTTCATAATTTAATTACGTAGTCAAGTTAAAAGATGCCATATTTAATTATATCTGATCTTATCTTACTTATTCAAATATTTTTCAATATTATACAATTTAATTATTTTTTTTTTAATTTTTTTTTATTTTCTTTTAAGGAATTTAAATATTTATATAGAAACGCATTTTTTTATGATATATATAAATAAATAAGAAAAATTATAGAAAAATCTTTAATAAAAGGAATGAGTAAACACTAAACTCGAATCTATACTATGACTCCTAATTTTAATTATTTTGTATCCAATTAATATTAATAAAAAGTGCTTTCCCTAAAGCAAATCTAATAAACAATAAATGCAATTCACTATTGCATTAATCTATCACTACCCTTAAACATCCAAATTGATTAATTCTTTTTACATTATCTTATAAAATGAAAAATTGATTATATAAAAATCTCATTTTCCAAACTTTTTACATTAATTAACAATACAATATATCTATAAACAATCCTTAATAATTTTATAATTTACCTTTTCTAGTAAAAGAATATCAGATCGCGTTTCATAGAAACTAGCAGTATTTTCTCATGTGTGAAAATAGAATATAACAGAAGAGAATAGGAATTTGAAAGAACGAATGCATTTCAGTCTGTTACAAAGTCTGTTACAACAATATAGATTATTTATAGCAAAATTAGTCTATTACTAACACTATCACAAAAATTAAATTAATTATATTTTTTTTACTTTACTTATAGCTTGTTGCTTTGAATTGTTCAAATCTTCTTTAATTTTTATTATCATACTATCATATTCATTTTTTAGTTTAGTTTTCGACTCTTCAAAAAGTTTTTCTATCATTTCTTTATTTTCTGTTGTTTTTGTTTTTGTTGCTGTTCCTGTTGTTTCTGTTGATATTGGTGCGGCTGTCATTTTTATCCTTTCTTCTCTATTACAGCCTTGACTTTCTTAAGTCTTACGAATTCTTCTCGCTCTCTTTCTTCCAATGTAGACTTAATAAATGATAATGCCTCTTGATATTGTGGTATTATCACATATTCTAATGCATTTATCAATTTTTGGGTTTTTTCTAATTCCTTAGCTAGACTAAAAATTGCATTTTCATATTCCGCAGCTTTACAAATTCCTGGTAAAATATTTTTAATTAATTTTGTCGCTTGATCCACTGAAGAATTTGTATCGGCAAATCCATATGTCAAATCTTGAACATCTTTTTTTGATGATATTTCTAATGCTGGTATTTTTACATCTACAATTCTTTTAATGTGAACATCCACATTAATTGAAGGAGGAGTTGAACTAGACAATGATTGTATTGTAGAAGTACCTAGAGAAAGATAGGCATGAAAAATAGCCTTGTATATCTCATCCAATGGATCCCATATATCCCCTCTTGCTTTATTTGCTTCATCAATCATTTCATCAATTTTTTTTAATAATACTTCTCTTTTATCATCAAGAATTTTATGAACCATTTTTGAGATTTGCATAGAACGGCGAATCTTGATTAATTCGATTTTTGTTGCAACTACTCTTTTTCCAAATGACATAGTAATTCACACCTTCAAAATTGTTTTATTATTGTTTTATATTTTTTGATCCTTCTTTAAAATACATTTGAATATTTTTGTCTTTAATTTTTGTTAGTTCTCCCTTTGGAAGATTTGCTAAAACATCCCATGAGCGAGAAAGCGTTTCTTCAAGGTTTCTATTTTCATCGAGAGATTGCTTCAAGAAATAGGTTTCAAATGTATCTCCTACATCTAGATATTTCAAATCTACTCCTGTCAAACCCGCTCTCCCAACAATCTCTGCTAATGATCGAACTTCCTGAGATCGAGAATAGGCATCATATAATTGATTTCCCACCTCCATATGATCACCTCTTGTTTTTCCTTCTCCTACTCCATCTTTCATCAATCTAGAAAGAGACATCAAGACATTAACAGGTGGGTATACACCTTTTCTGAAGAGATCTCGACTTAATACTATCTGACCTTCAGTAATATATCCAGTAAGATCTGGAATAGGATGAGTAATATCATCAGCAGGCATTGATAAAATAGGAACTTGTGTTACACTACCATTTCTACCTTTGATTCTGCCAGCTCTTTCATAATTATTTGCAAGATCTGTATATAAATAACCAGGATAACCTTTTCTTCCAGGGACTTCTTCTCTTGCTGCACTAATTTCACGTAATGCCTCACAATAATTTGTCATATCAGTCAAAATTGCAAGAACATGCATGCCAAGATCATATGCAAGATATTCTGCTACAGTCAATGCAACTCTTGGTGTTATGATCCTTTCTATAGCAGGATCATCTGCCAGATTAAGAAACAATACACTACGCCTTAATGCTCCGGATTCCTCTAAACTTCTTTTAAAATATTGAGCTTCAGAATATTGGACTCCAATTGCAGCAAAAACAACAGCAAAATCTTCTTTGGCACCTTCAACAGTAGCCTGCCTGGCAATCTGAGCAGCTAAGACATTATGAGGAAGCCCTGATCCAGAGAAAATTGGCAATTTTTGTCCTCTTACAAGAGTAAGCATCCCATCTATAACAGACACACCAGTTTGAATAAACGATGTAGGGTACTCTCTTCTTTCAGGATTCATTGGTTCTCCATTTACATCTAGAAATTTATCTGCAATAGGATCAGGTAACCCATCATTTGGTCTCCCCAAGCCATCAAAAACTCGTCCTAATAATTCATTAGAGACGGGCATAACCATAGTTTTTCCCAAGAATTTTGCCTTTGTTCCAGTTATAGCCAAACCAGATGTTCCTTCAAAAACCTGTACTACGGCTTTACCATTTCCAACTTCTAATACTCTACCAAGTCTTCTTTCTCCTTCTGATGTTTCAATTTCTACTAATTCATCAAAAGATGCTTTAGTTATTCCATCTACAATAATAAGAGGACCTTTAATTTCTGCAACTTTAGTATACTCAACACTACTGCTAGTAGTAGCGAGCTCAGACAATTAATTCTACCTCCTCTTTTTTAGATCTAAGTTCTTCAAACTGCGTGTCCATATTTTTGGATAGCTCGTCAAGCTTTGCAATTTGTTCATCTGGAATTTCAAACTTTGCCTTTAGCAAGGATGGAATAATTGGCATTGTACGAATATCAGCAAGAGATGTACCCACTTTGAGTGATTTTAGAGATTCATTATAAAATTTAACCATTAATTTAACCAACTTTAATTGTTTTTCTGGGCTATTATAAGTATCAACTTTATCAAAGGAATTTTGTTGAAGAATTCCGATTTTGACCATTCTAGCTACTTCAAGTATTAATTTTTCTTCATCAGGTAATGCTTCAGGACCTAATAACCTAACAATTTCTTTAAGAGTATCTTCTCTTTGTAATAAATTATAAGAATCAGCTCTTAATTTATACCACTCTGGACTAATATTTTCAGTCCACCATTTCGATACATCTTCCAAATATCCTGAATATGACTGCATCCAATTTATTGAAGGATAATGTCTTGAATATGCTAATCTTGTGTCAAGAGCCCAAAAAGTCTTGATAAATCTAATAGTATGAGTAGTTACTGGTTCTGTAAAATCTGCACCAGATGGAGAAACTGCACCAACAATTGTAACTGAACCATTTCTATCGGGAGATCCTAATGCACGAACACGTCCAGCGCGTTCATAGAATTCTGCCAATCTGGATGCAAGATATGAAGGATAACCTTCCTCAGCAGGCATTTCTTCCAATCGACCAGACATTTCTCTTAAAGCTTCAGCCCAGCGACTAGTAGAATCAGCGACAAGAACTACATCTAAACCCATATCTCTATAATACTCTGCAATAGTAACACCTGTATAGATTGAAGCCTCTCTAGCTGCAACGGGCATATTACTAGTATTTGCAACAAGGACAGTTCTTTCCATCAATGGTCTATTAGAGCGTGGATCTATCAAGTGGGGAAATTCTACAAGGACTTCAGTCATTTCATTACCTCGCTCGCCACAGCCAATATATACAACAACTTTGGAATCCGCCCATTTTGCTATCTGATGTAATGTAACAGTTTTTCCTGTTCCAAAACCACCTGGAATAGCACCGGTTCCACCTTTGGCTATTGGGAAATAGGTATCAATGACTCTTTGGCCTGTTATCAAAGGCACGGTAGGATCAAATCTTTCAAAATAAGGTCGAGGTTTTCTCACTGGCCATTTATGGTACATCATTAATTGAGATTTTTTTCCATTGTTTTCTACCGTACAAATAGATTGTTCCAAGTCATAATCACCTTCAGATGAAATGTGGGTAACTTTGCCTCCTTTAGAATCAGGAGGGACTAGAATACTATGAGTTAATAGAGGTGTTTCTTCAACAGTTCCCAAAACAGAACCAGCTGTAACAGTATCTCCTACTCTTACTTTTGGTAAAAATCGATATTTTTTCTTCATATCAACTGGCGTAGTTGCAATTCCTTTACTAATAAATGAGCCAGACTTTTTAGCTATTTCATCTAATGGTCTTTGGATGCCATCATAAATTCTTCCTATAATACCCGGACCTAACATAACTGATAATGGCTGTCCTGTTCCTACAACTGGTTCTCCCGGTCTAAGACCTGATGTAGACTCATAAACCTGAATAAAGGCAATATCACCAGTTAAACGAATAACTTCTCCAATTAACTTTGATTCTCCAACTTCTACCGTTTCATACATTTTTGCAGATGCCATTCCATCTGCTCTAACCGCTGGTCCGCTAACCCAAACAATTTTTCCCTTTGCAACCATTTTATACTCTTCCCTCTCTCAAAATATGTGCAATATTTTTCCTTATTAAAGGTTTAAGTCTCTCAAGTCGGGAATCTATTGTATTATTTAAAGTAATGGTGCCATCATTAGATTTTATTCGAAATCCACCCATAAAATTTTTTAAATTGCTATGTAGCTTAATTTTTTTATTATATTTTGCACTAATTCCTTCTATTTGTTGTTTAAAGAAATCAGTATCTTTTTCCAAACATTCTAATACAATACCAGAAGTAGCAATATTTGGAATACTTTCATCAAGCATTTTTATTAACAAATTTTTATAAATTGATTCATCTGTATGTAACAAAAATTTTTCTTTTGCTTTGGCAAAAACGTCATTAACAGCTTGTTCAAGCAAAATTAATTCTTTATTTCTAGAAGATAATTTACTAGAACCAATCACTTGTCTTTTGAAAGTTTCTGCCTTTTTTTCTGCATTAGAAATAATGGTTGCATATTCTAATTCTAATTGAGACTTGGATAATTCCAAATTATTAATTGATTCTAAATAAGAGGAATTTAATTGAGACAATAACTCTGATTCTTTCTTTGTTATAACCTGATCTATAGTTCGCTCTAAAGGTCTAGGCGAGGACATTATAAAGAACTTTTGTTGCGCGTGATTTTAATCTTTTGTCTAGTTATAAAAATATTAAAAATAATTGTTCAATCGTTTTTATTGATATTTAAGATTCTCCTCGACATTCTTCACATGTGAAAGTTCCATCATTATATAATAAAAGATCTGTCCATTCTCCACATTCATCACAATAGCCAGAAATATGTCCAGTAGGACGACCAATTTCTCCTCGTATCATAGCTGACTTTTCAGAAACAACATCTATCAACTCGGGAGTAACAGCTATAACATCTGAAGAGGATATAATACCTACTACTCTATTTTTGTAAACAACTCCTAATCTTTTTATGTTATGCTTTCTCAATACTCTAGCTGCTTCAGTGATTGTAGATTCTCCTTCAATAGTGTACAACTTTTTCATAATCTCTGATGCCTTAATTGAACTAGGTGGGACATCCTTGGAAAAACCATCTGTAACAATATCCCAATCAGTAACTATTCCTAATGGTTCCTCACCTTTGAAAATAATAATACTTCCGATCCTTTCGGTTTTCATTTTTTCTGCAATTTCTTTAATATTAGAATCAGGAGTTGCTGAAATAATTGGACTATTCATAATGTCTCTAACTAGAACCCTCGTTGTCAGATTTGCATCTCTATGTTTACTGCCTAGATGGTTGGCTCCCACGTCCATCCTTGGTATTACCAAACATAATTAGTTTACTGATAAAAAAGATTCATTAATCAATCAATTCCCATATAGTTTACCTCTTTCGGAAGAGGCTATTTTGATTTTCCCTGAAGGTAATACTCTAATTATATCATCCAATGAGACTTTTTTTAAATATTCAATTAATTCTGCTTTATTTTGAGAATTATTTATTAATTCTGTTTTTATTTTTTTTGTAGCATTCATAGGATCTATAGTCCCCGGCAATAATATAGAATAAATTATACTTTTTGATTTTATGCTTTCTACAGGCCCGCATAATATTTTATAATTGTCATTCTCTTTAGTTACACCTATAGATAATTTCAATTCCGATCCTTTAATAAAATTTCTTTTTCCTTCAATTACAAAAGATCCTTTCGGAAGAAATTGCCCCGTGGGAGCTCCTTTTTTTACCTGATTCGGATACACCCAATATGCATCTGCACTAGACAATCCATCCTTCCAACCTCTACTAAATGATACAGTAGCTATGGCGCATTCTAAAAGACTTTGACTATTTTGATTGATTTCTTCCTCATTAATCCCTATATTCTTAACTAAAAAAAACGGAGAACCATGAATTTCTGCATGAAAAACTACGTCCTGTTCAGTCATATGTTTCCTTATTATAGCTGAATTTGAGGAGGCATCTCTTCCTCCAATCACTAATAAACCATCTGAAGTAATGAACCATCTATATCTTTCAAACCATTCCTTTGATTTTTGTTCTTTTACATCAATTTTTTTTTCAGCAATATTTGTTTTTCTTTTTAACTCAGTTATTTCATCTAATATTTTAAGTCTAGCCTTATCGATAGTTTCACTTCCTCTTTCCATTTCCTTTGCTCTTGCGTAAAGGAGTGAAGATACTTTTCGCACATTTTCGTCAAATTGAATTTGTTCTTCTCCTATGGCTAAATATTTTTTTCCCTTTTCCAATATTAGTTTGGATGAATGTCTATTCAAAAGATTATCCAATTCAATAGGATTAGATGAATAAACATTCATTAAATCAGACGCAAGTTTTCTGATTGTGTTGGATTTTGCTAACACTTTTTGTTTAGCCTTATCTTGTTCCGATAGATCATGTTCTAAAAGTGAAAGTTTTTTATCAAGTTCTATAGTATGAAGTCTTTTTCCAATAGTAATTAGATCGTTACAGAGTACTTGATCTAGTGCATCCATAAATGAATCCATTGGTTTTATATTTGAATTTTCTATTGTTTTAAATAGAAGATGGAATGCCTCAACAGGGACATTATTCGTATCTAAAACCACTATGGGCGAATGTTTATTTTCGCATATTACTTCTTCAACTATCTTTTTTGTATTTGTAAAAATTGATAGAAGGTTATCATAAGTCAACTCTTTTATTTTTTTATTATTATTTGTATTTCCTCGAAAAAGTACCTCTTCTACAAATTTTTTTGGTAATGAGAGACTACGCCCTAACCATTTAGATATTTCCAAATTTCTTGTTTCGTCTTTATATTGTGATTCAAACTCTTCAATCGATATTTTAAAGATATCCAACCCCTTTGATGGTGGGGGATAATATTTTAATCCAATCCGTAATGTTCTATGTCGTACTTCAAGTGGAGTAAGAATTGATAGTATCTTCATAGATTCATCACTAATAATGATATTTCCTTGGCCAAAGAATTCACATATTAAATATCGAATTGTGCTATCAGGATGCTCAAATTTAAAAATTGCTATTCTTTCAGAATCTAATTGTTCAAGTGATATTATTCGAGATCTTTCTAGTTCTTTTTTTGCATTTCTAACTAGATCGTTTTCTTCAACTTGTTTAAATACCATTTTAGTTATCCACATACCTTTAGTAGAGATTATCAAAAGAATATCTCGTTCAACAGAATGATGAAATTTTAAGGCCAGAGAATCTTTTGTAATCCCATGTACTTGGCTCAAGTAATAGCCTCCAATGGTAATAAGCTTAGAATTTACATGATTAACAATATAACGTAACTCTATTGCGGATAGCTCCAATGCTAAATTAATTATAAAGTAGCTAAATATTAACTACAATTTAATATTAGTAAATAAGACCGGAAAGAATTAAACTCTCTTTTATATAATGAATTCAATTTGGAACCAACAGACAAAGTTTATTTTGTAAGAGCATTATTAGGAATAATTGCAGGTGTCACTATAGCATTTATTATATCTCCTAATACTAATCAAGGAACAGTAATAGGAATTGTTTTTATTATGGCTTTATTTTTTTATATTGTTTCTTATTGGATCTCTAAAAAAATCATTCCAAACGTACCAAAAGCTGAGAAGAGAAAATTTGTTACTAATGGTATTTTTCCATTTATTTTCTTGCTTCTCATGTTTATGATATTGGCATATACAGGTTTGCATCAAAACCTTGCGATGTAGATACAAGAATGACTTGGAATAGTAAAACTCCAGGGATTCCTGATGAATATTTTTTGAGAAGTGAAGAAGTACCAATAACTAAAGAAGAAGTTCGCTCAATAATCATAAGCAAACTTCGTCTAAAAGAAAATTATTCAGTTATTGATATAGGATGTGGAAGTGGTAGTATTACGGTAGAACTTTGTTTTCAATGTCAAAATGGAAAAGTATTTGGAATTGATGTGGACTCCAAAGCAATTGATTTAACAAATGCGAATCTAGAAAAATTCAACGTAATTGCAGAAATTATAAAAGGAGATGCGTATGATATGTTAGAAACGCTTCCGTCAGTAGATGGTATTGTTATTGGAGGAACTACCGGAAAAACTGAAGCAATAATACATCGATCTATAAATAAGTTAAGTAAAGGAGGGAGATTGGTTATTACTACAATTCTTATTGAAACAATGTTTAAAGCTATGGAAGCCATAAATAAATCTAGTGAAATTAAGGATATTGATTTTACTCAAGTGACCATATCAAAAGGACGAAAAACAAAAACAGGTACTATGATGTTATCAAGAAATCCTGTTTTATTGATTTCTGCTACAAAGATATGAGTAATTCTACATCTGTAAATTATCTTTTTATGATTTAAATTAGTCATTCTTATTCAATAAAATTGTTGAAACTTTTTTGTGTTGGATGTGGCCCTGGTGATCCTGAATTATTAACGATCCGTGCTTTAAATTTAATTAAGGAAGCTGATGTCATCTTTGTTCCTACTTCAAAATTAAATAAGCCTAGTATTGCATTATCTATTGTAGAAAAACATCTAAAAAAAACAACCGAAATCATTAATCTCGTTTTTCCTATGATCAAAGACCGGGATTCCTTGAAAGAGTATTGGAAAAAAAATGCTTTTGAGATTGCCCAAAAGGTAAGGTCTGGAAAAAAGACGGTTTACTTAACTGTAGGAGATCCAGCACTATATAGCACATGGATATATATCCATAGAGAATTAAAAAGAGATTATCAAGATATAGAAATAGAAATCATTCCTGGAATTACTTCCATATTTGCTTTTGCAGCAGAAGCAAAAATAAGTTTAGTGGAAGGTGATGAAAATTTGTCTATAGTTCCAGCTTGTTATGATTTAAACAAGGTAAAAAATACTGTTAAATCGTCTGATACAATTGTTTTCTTAAAAGATGGAAGATATTTCGATAATGTAATAGAGATGTTATCAGATACAGGATTTAGTGATGATTCTAAGATAGCTATAGCTCAAGATGTATCTACAGAAGAAAATATCTTAGAGATAAAAAGGCTTAAAGATATGAAAGGTAAAAAACAACCTAGCAGTAAATATTTTTCAATTATGGTAGTAAAAAGAAATGATAGAGTATAATACAGTTTATTTTGTTGGATCAGGTCCTGGTGATCCCGACTTAATAACAATTAAAGCAAAAAATTTATTAGAAAATGCAGATCTCGTGATTTATTCGGGTTCGTTGTTAAATCCTGAGATTTTAAAATATGCAAAAAAAGAAGCAAAATTATATGATGCTGCTTTATTAAATAGAGATCAAATTTTTGGTTATCTCAGGGATATTACAAAACAAGGCCAATTGGCAATACGATTTCATGACGGAGATCCTGGTTTGTTTAGTACTATTAGAGAACAGATCGATAGACTTGAGAAAGAAGGAATTAAATGTAAAGTAGTTCCTGGCATAACTGCTACTTTGGGTGCTGCATCTTCTTTGAATTTAGAATTAACTTTACCTGGAATTACCCAAACTTTGATCATTACAAGAGCAGAATTTAGAACACCAGTTCCTGAAATAGAGAAAATTTCTGAATTGGCAAAACATGGTAGTACTATGGTTTTTTATTTGAGTGTTCATCTTATAAAAGAAGTCGTTGTAGAATTATTAAAAGGCGGAAGATATACAGTTGACACTCCAGCTGCAGTAGTTTATAGAGCTACATGGAAAGATGAAAAAATAATTAAAGGAACATTAAAAGATATTGTAGAGAAGACTAAAAAAGAGAAAATAATAAAGACGGCATTAATAATTGTTGGAGACGTTCTTGAACCTCTTGAATACAAATTATCAAAAGTATATGATTCAGAATTTACTCATGGATTTAGAAAAGGTATCAGAATTGAAGAGAAGAATAATAATAATAACTAAATCTTATTCTATGACATACATAGACCTGTTCTTATAGAATTTCTTAAAGAATAACTAAGTTAGCATATTTTTTTAAATAAGAAGTTTTTTCTTTATAGCAAGGGTCAATACTACTAACGATCTCCCAAAATTTTTTAGAATGGTTAAATTCTTTTAAATGTGCCAACTCATGTACAACAACATAATCAATGATATCAATCGGAAAAGCAATTAAATAGAGACTAAAATTTAATCTTCCTTTATTAGAACAACTTCCCCATCTTGTAGAATTATCTTTTATTTTAATTTTAGAATATTTGACATTCAACAAACGACTAAAAATTTTTATTCTTTCTTTTATTACCATAGAGGTTTGTGAAAGATACCATTCTTTTATATATTTTTTATAGTTTTTTTTATTTTTCAGGTGAAATGTTATTTTATTAAGGGAAGGGGATACTATTGCATTATTTATAACGTCTTTGACTATATCTACTTTATATTTTTGTCCTAAATAATAGATGTATAATCCGTCATCATATCTTTTTCCAAAATTTGAATTAAACTTTTTATAATAATTATATGTTCTAATTATCCAAGTATGTTTATTTTTTAAAAAATTATTTAAAGTTGATTCATTTGCATTTAATGGTACTGTTATAAAAAAACCATGTATATTTGCCATTAAAGAAATTTTGGATGCTCTTGTAGACTCTTTTTTTTGTAAGTATATGCATTCTGATTTGGATACTGCAAAAGTTATTAACATAGAGAGAAAATTAAGTGAAGATAATCTTCTTATATTATGAAAAATTATCTGAAATGAACTAATGTATCTTTCATTCCAGGTTTCATGTCTCTTTGTGTTCTTACTTTTCTTACAGCATCTTCAAAGTGACGCATAGTAACATGAGCTTCCATGGTATGTTTAGATGCTTCCTCTGGATTTGGATACTTACCAATATACTCATGTAATACAAGAGATATAGCAGTATTTACAACTGCAGCTACATCAGCTCCGCTAAATCCATCTGTTAGTTCTGATATTCTTTTTAGATTAAGATCATTACCTATAGGCTTTCCTTGGACATTAAGTTCCAGTATTTTTTCTCTA
>DASVFI010000025.1:0-4132 GCA_036380115.1 Nitrososphaeraceae archaeon
ATTTTTAAATTAAAATCTTCTAATTTTGAATGAGATACTCCAAATGGATAGAATTGACTATCATCAAAAACGTTATTCATATTCATAAACCATTCTTCTCCGCCAGGTTTAGTAGGATAGATTTTCTCAATCCCAAATTTATCGTATTTTGAATTAAGTTGGCTACTTGGAATATCCTTTGGGGTAAAATCCTCCTCATCATCTTTTGAGTCTCTATCATCATCTTTTGAGTCTCTATCATCATCTTTTGAGTCTCTATCATCATCTTTTGAGTCTCTATCATCACTTTTAGCAAAAACAGTATTATCTGATAAAATATTATCTATTTGCAAAATTAGACAAAGTAAAATTAATAACAAAAAAAAAGAAGTACCATAAAACAATGATTGCAATTAAATCAATCATATTAAAAACGTCTTTTATTTTAATATTTTCAAACAATGTTTAATAAAAAATAATTCTATCTTTACATTTGGAAATTATGGATTTTATAGGAAATAATTTGTACTTGGATATACTTTAAAACTTAGGATAACTAAGGCTTCTGTTAACGTATTTATTTATAAATAATTGTGCTTTTCAAGTTTCAATGGATGAAATCAATTTTTTTAAAGTGCCAGAAATTTTGATAGTGGTTAATGGAGGATTACAACATGATAATGCAAATAAGACCTTGTCAATACTTTCTAGATTACATTTTATAATAAAACTATTTTTTAAAGAGAAATTTTGTTTATAAATAAGAGTAATATTTGCTTTTTCAAATTCAATTGATCCGAATAGCTCAGAAAAACGTTTTTTTATAAGTTTGCTAGAATGAGGATTATTATTATTATTATATTTTTTAATTTTTTTTTGAAGAATATTGTTGTTATTTTTGTATTTTTGTTGAGAATTACTTGACATATTTTCCCTAAATTTAATTTGAGAATTTATAGTATCATAAATAGGGTTTGATGAACCATCCATTAATTGTGATGGACCTATAAACATTTGTTCATCTGCATATACTAATAAATAGCGTCGTTTATCCCTTCTCCGAAGCACTATAGTATATCCCACTTTTGATATAAAGCCATTTTTCTAAATCATTCCAATATGTAATTGGATCAACTTCAAAAATTTTAAGGATTGAGTCAAAGGCATTTCCAGAAATAGTTTCATATTCATTTTCTGCTCCACTAGAAATGATTATTTGATTATTAGTTAATTTACAAAATTTATAAACGTCTTTAATACATTTTGCCCATTTTCCTACATCATAGGAGTTACAAATTCTGATATCTCTTATTTTTATTTCAATGCCTATACTCTTTCTGTTGAGTTTTTTTAACAATTTTATTATTGATTTGTAATTTTGAAAATTTTTTAGATAAAAAATATCAAAGTAAGGTAGTTTTGAAGTAATTTTTGTTTCAGATTCATCCATCACTATGAGATATTTATATAAAAGAGGAGTTTTCGGTTTCTGTTTCAGTCTTATTATGATTGAATCAGTAGGACTAGATGAATATTCATTATGTTGTATATCTTTTTTTAAATTATCAATTCCTATAATATCTATTCGTTGAATTTTTCTCCATCTAATGTAATCATCTTTTGATAAGTTAAAGCATAGATCTATTTTTCTAAAGATCGTATTAACCTCCTGTATGATAAATAAATTTCATCTTCTACTTTTCCGCTTTTTTTATGTAGAATTATTTGGTTTTTATTAACTTTAAATTTAAGTTTGATTCCTTCTGTATCTGATAAAGTAATTTTATTCTTACATATTTTTTGTTTATCTATCCTTAAATATAGATTCCCTTTTTCATCAATATGTTTGTCTAAGTTTGAAAGTAAATTTTCTTTATCTAAAAATGATAATTTTTTTAAAATTTTTTCTATTAATACTAGGGTATCGTTTTTGTTAATTTCTGTGATTAATCTTAAGATTTTGTTACCCCAATGACCTTCATATTCAATCTCTTCAAATTTCTCTTTTGGTATTTCAAGATTAGATAAAACAGCTTCAAGGATTATATATTTATCCTCAGTTGCATGTAATACTATATCGATATTAGAATTCAAAAATTGTAGATCAGGAATAAATTTATTTTCTTTCACGTATGATCATCTTTTATGTATTTAGTAAGGAAAAATATCTATTTAAGATGAACAATAATGTAATAATAGCAATGACAATAATTAAAATAGTTTAAATAAAAACAAATGAGGATTTATTTGGCAGCAAGTTTATGCAGTTATTGTAGGTGTCTCTATTTGCTTTGCTTCAAATATTGATCGTGATTCTGGGGTTGATATTAATTTAGATTTTTTTATGCCTAAATGCCTAATAAACGCAATCTTTTTTGCTTCAGCTAATAATTCCTTACTTAATCCTCCTAAGGTAACTTCCTGAATGAATTGATCAAGAGGTAATTGCGAAATTTTTTCATTTAGCATCTTATCAATAAATAGCCGAATTTCATGTTTTGCAGAGGTATTGATTCTTCTTTGAGTAAAAGTAACAATTGAAATACGGAAAGTATAACCATCGGTAGTAGTATAATTTTTAATAAAAGTAATCATAGAGCTTCCACGTCTTACAAGACTTCTTAAATATTCTTTAGCATATTCATGTCCTACAAAGATTGTGCTAGCAGTTGCAGTAGTTACTTTATCTATTTGAAGAAATACCTTAATTTGATGTTGATTTGGATCTTGTTTATAAATATCATATAATGTATTTTCAATAACTCTTCCTTTTGAATTATCGATATCTGATATTGGAACATAATTAATAGCATTACCACCAAAAGCCGCTGGCGCATTCACTATAATCCATTTTTTATCCTTCCACTTATCACGAACACGACCTCGTTTTGCTCCTTTTGCCATTAGATTTCGACTTGACAAGATGTATTAATTAGTTATATAAGTTTATGGGGATAACTAAACTCTATGCATTATTCATTTTGATATAACAACCATTTCTTTTCTTTGGCGGTATTAGATCTATTTTTCGTTTAAAGGAGTTTCTTCATAAGTCGTAAATATTTTTTAGTTATTATTATCCTAAAAAGATAGTCAAGGAAATAATTAATCTTCTTATAATATCTATATGAAAGAAATTTTATCATAACTGAATATTAGATTTTGTAATATTGCTATTGAAGTGGGTATTGTATTCCTGTATCGCAATTTTGTAATACACTGATTAAGGAATTTGGATATTATACCTACAATAGTAGTATAGCAATTAACATTTATCTATATACAATTATTTTTTTGTAATCAAAGTATTGGATAAATATATGTCTGAATATGCTTGAATTGCAAAATCTTTTATTTTAGAAGCTACTGTTTTATCATTTACTGCCAATCCAAATGCGGCTTTATTTTTAGCTCCAATTACAAATGGTTCTGTTATTGCCTTTGTGATTCCTATTATATTTCCATCTAGATCATATATGGTTGCAATAACTGTGACATTATTTGCTGAGTGTGTACCTATATTTTTAATTTCTCCATTAATATAATAGAAGCCAGTAAAGTCTAAACGATTATTTATATGATCTATAGATAGTAAATTCGGCTTTGCTTTTCCAATTTGATAGTCTACTGAAAGTGAAAAATTTTCTACCTTGGTAATCGTATTAGGGTCTAAATAAATTATTTCAAATGGAGAAAATTGGTTTGGGTTTAATGTATTTATTTCCGGACTTCTGGCATAAGTACCAATGATGTTATTATCAAAGTCTATAAAGTTGGCACTTAAAGTTATGTTTGTCAGAATTTTTTCTGAATTGTTTTTAATTTCTCCAAAGAGATGTAAATAACCAAATTGGTCTTTTTGGAGGGTGGTTTTATTAATAGAATATAATTCATTTCCATATACATAAAACGGGATATACAATAAAATCAAAAATAATATAATCATCGAAATCGTTCCTAAACTATGATACTGATAGCTTTCAAAGGAATAATGTAACAAATTTTTTAATATATTATAAATAAAGGAAACCTTTTTCAATATATACATTAAATATAGTTGAATATAATATAAATATTAAGTTCCAATAAAAATTTGTTTTCAATGATTATTTTTATATTGAAATAAACTATTTTTCAATTTTTTTCCAAATTG
>DASVFI010000026.1:0-33159 GCA_036380115.1 Nitrososphaeraceae archaeon
TAATAGTAGTAATAATGATAAAGTCATTGCTATTTTAATTGTTACAAAATATATAACAATATTAGATAAAATTACTATATAATAAAAAAGTTACTTAACAAAGCTATTTCCAATATACTGAATTAAAATAATTTACAAACAGGAAGAAATAGTTGAAGCAATTAAAATCAGTAATGATTATCCAATAATTAAAGAGGAATATCAAAGATATTTCTGATCAAAAGAGCTTCAAAGACAGGAGAGACTTTTATAATTCAGACAATAAATTATTAATATTAAAAAATTGTGAATTAAATAACGAGTATAATTCATTAGTAAAGATTGAATCAGAAAAAAGGATATTGGAATTAACTGAGAATGAATTAAATAAAAAAAGAGATATATTAGATACCATAAAGAATAACGAGGATTATGCTATTCTTAAAATAAAATTGAACAACAAGTTAATGACTTTATAAATCAAAAAAAGGATTTTTTTAAATTAGCTATAATGACAATATTAGATATAATTAAAAAAGATCCAAAAAAAGAGAGATATTAGATACCATAAAAAATAGCGAGGATTATGCTATTCTTAAAAATAAAATTGAACAACAAGTTAATGACTTTTTAAATCAAAAAAAGGATTTTTTTAAATTAGCTATCACGATAATATTAGATATAATTAAAAAAGATCCAAAAAAGGAGATTCTTATTAACAACATTCTAAATCCTAATGAAAATCTTGAATCTGGATTTTATCTTATTTCGTATGAAGAAAAAATAGCTCAAATTGCAGCAGATACATTATCTAATATCACCTTAGGGATCAATACACATAATATATTGAATTATTAGATTTATTTTTCCAATTAAATACTTTATTAAAAGTTACTGAAAAGATGAAATTATTTTATGAGCCAAAAATAAGTTATGCTTTTAATTATTTTGGTCTGTGCTATTATGCAACCTCTCTGGTGACATTATTATATCTTTAGAATAACTATTATCATGCATATTTGATACTACTCTTCCTATGCGCCTGCATAACATTCTAAAAGAATCTAAAACATCTATTTCAATTACTCCTGGTAGATGTTGAATATTAGATACATAATTGTTTATGATGTATAGATTTTGTATTCTGACTTCTATTTTGATGTCGCTGCTTTTCAGATCTTCAGAATCTGATCTATTTATAACCTCTACTAAATTTGTGAAATGTTTCTGTTGTTGATCTTCTACTGGGTATTTTCCAGAATGAATCGAGTCTTCAATCATTTTACATAATTCTGAAATTTTCATATGTTTTAATAATGATCTAGTGATGCTTTAATTTATAACAATCATTATTCTCACGATTTAATTAATGAAAAAAAGTGTTCTTTACGAAGTTCATAGAGACCGCGACACTTTATCATATTATTACAAGAATCCTATAGTACTGAGTTCAATGGTCTTGGAGTCATTTTGATCTAAATATTATTTATACTTAAATATAATTTACCACAATTTATACAATAATGTTTACCAAACCCATAGCCATAGTGGATGATGAGGTGAATATAGTAAACATTTACAGCGAAGTATTACAAATGAGCGGATATAAAGTTCATAGTTTCATATCCTCTTTTGGCATATGCTCATATCAAGAAAAGTCCAGATAAATACTCATTGTTAATTATTGATTATAGAATGCCACAAATAAATGGTTTAAGATTGGCTACGAAATTGATAGAAAGTAACAAAAATATGAATGTGATCATCATGGTAAATGATCACGATGAGATAGAATGTAATTACAAATTAACATTATTAAAAAACCGATATCAATCCTAAATTAATAAGACTTGTTAATGAAGTGTATCAATATCTATGTCGAGTGATAAAAGATTCTAGCTTACACTAACTCTACTATTTGAATGCGTTTATTAGTAAAAGACAGGATGATATTCAGAAATAACATATTAAAATCAAAAAGAAAAACAATACTGAAATATTTCTTTCAAATTAAAGAATATTATGGCAAATATGGTGTTTTGTATCTCCTAAATGTTAATAATATATTAAATGACTTTAAAAAAACATTATTCTACTAATATCATTTTGTCCTAATGCAGAAGCACAAGATAAAGTATTTGATTATATCAAATACCATCAGATCGAATTAAAGTCAAAGTTGACATTAAATTATCAATATTTGTGATATTTTTTTCAACTTTTTCTTTTAAATCATCCATTGTTTCAAATATTATTTCTACAACAATATCATAGGGTCCACAAATAATATCTACATTTACTACATTGTCCAATTTTTCAAAATAATTAGCAATCTCATATTTATGTTCTGAATTACAAATGATTAAAAGATATGCTCGTAGCATGTATTATATAGCTAATAGATCTATAAAAGAATGCTGTATTTTGTACAATAAATGATTCTGAAAATAAATAATGAATATACTTTTTTTGTATTTTAGAATTAATATAAAATTTTATCTTGGCTGTTCAATTACTTTTGAATTTTACTCATTTATTCTTCTATCTCTTTGTTATTTTATTTTGTCAAGGGTAAATTATTTATCCATTAGAATAGTGTTAGATGAATTTACTTTATTTTCTATTACAACTGAAGTAATATTATCATATCCTCCACTTTGATTAGATAAATCAACTAAAGCATTAGATATTTCTTGAGGTCTGTTTCTTGTTTTACCATTTTTTAAAGCTTGAGTATCGAATTTAGATTCAGTATTTTGATAGATAACTGATTCTATCTCTTTATCTTCTAACATATTTGTTAAACCATCAGAACACAAAATCAACATATCCTTACTAGTCCAATTTATTTTTTTAATTATAGGTTTACTAGAATCAGGTGATCCAAGATATTTGGTTATTACATTTTTTAATCTATGATCTCTCGATTCTTCTACAGAAATTTTTCCTAATTTGACCATATCATTAACTAATGAATCATCCTCTGTTAATTGTTTAAGTCTTTTTTCTTTATTACTCCAAATGTATCCTCTACTATCGCCTATATTGACAAGGTAAAAGAAATTGTTGAAACATATAGCCAGTACTATAGTAGTACCCATATTATATAGATTTTTTTGCAAACTCTCTTTTATTATTTTATAATTTGTTTCTAATATTAAGGATTTTATTATTTCTAAAATAGTATTTTCTTCATTTTGTAAAAATTTATTTGAATTTATATCCGAAAAATTAGAATCTCTTAATTTTTCGGATATTCTTTCTCCGAGGTACTCTGTTGCAATCTTACTTGCTATTTCTCCTCCTTTATATCCACCTATTCCATCAGCTACAATATAGATACCAAATTTATCATTTATATAAAATGAATCTTCGTTATTGTCTCTAATCTTTCCAATGTCAGTTTTACTTCCAGATTGTAACAAGGGATCCACTATCTTTAGTCAATGAAGAGAATATATTTTGATTGTTTAAATTTGAGTTAAAATCACTATGATTTTTACAGATCAACTGATCAATAATCTTTTATTTTAGTAATCAAATCCTCACTTTTCTGTAATTTTAAAATAATCCAAGATAAATTGTTGTTATGATTTAAATAAGAAAGAATGCTTAATTTTTTTATGGTAAATAGGGTTTTGAATGTTCAAGATTTTTTCTTTTTTCCTGGTAAAACTGCAAGATATGAAGGACATTTTCTTACATCCTCATTTGATCCAATCCTTATTGAAATAACAAAAAAAATAAATGAATCTATATCTGAAATTCCTAAATATCAATTAATGTTGAATGTTCAAAATTCAAAATCCTATGAAATTTCAGATTGTCGGATATATAGATTCGAAAATCAAAATTCTGACTATACAATATGTTATTTTTTTAGCAATGATATTGAAGAGATCAATTAATAGTATTTATTTAGCTAACAAATTATCATAGATTTGAGGTATCAATAAATATAAATTTTATTTGGACTTATAATATAATAATTTTTTATACTTTAATCACATATTAAGTATTATATTATATTATATTATATTATATTATATTTAATTTGATATTCTTCTTTTCACTATATTATTAAATGATTTGTACGATAGAAAAAGAAAAATATAAATATGTTATATATGAATTTATAAAGGCTCAATAGACATAAAATTAGAATAAATTTATAATTGTAAATAATATAAATTAATATTGTTATAAAATTAAATTTTATTAATAATATTTATAATAAAGTATACTTTTCTTAACTTTAGAAAAACTAAATAGTTATATCATTTTTTCCTACCTAATATTACATCTATATCTATAGTCATTATTAACAAAATTATTAATATTATTTCAATTTAATATTAATTATTTAATTATTGCATCGTTTATTAACTTGTAAAGATATATTAATAATTAATTATTAAATATAATATTATTGCATTATTGGCTAGGATCATTTTGCCGAGTAATTAATAATGGTAAATTATATTTTCCAATAAATGTTGTAGCTATATCTGATATAATAACACTAGAAAAAGATTTAGGAAATCAAATACCTAATAAATCTTGGATGTTATATTTGTTAGAATTATTTAATATTCAAAACATTCCAGTTGAATTGAACCTCATATGTCAATTCGATAATCAAAACTACTTTGAAGCAATCTTTTTAGGTATAAATAGATATAGATTTAAGGATGTATTACCTGAAATTGATCATTCTTACCAACGTATAATTTTTTTAGACAAAGAACATAACCAAATAAATTTTATCTTAACAGATCAAACTACAAATAAATCAGAAATATTTAACTTCAATATAAAAGATACAAATTTTAATTATAAAACATCAAATCAATTCACTGGAATAGAATGGTGGAATAAAACGGGTTCTTTTATTTATCCAATAAGGTATCAAATAGATATTTCTCAACTTATGTTCGGTTTAGTAGATAACAATCACCCAGAATCAATTACATTTTTTCCTCATAATGTATTAGTTCCCAATAAAGATAGTTCTATTGATGATTATCCTATTACATTCCGAAATGTTAGATCAAAAGATAACTGTATATGTTATACTATTAGTTATGGTTTATGTAATAATGGATTAAGTTATTCTTAAATTGCAATTTATTTATCATAATAATGATCATTATTAATTATGAAGAAATAAATTTACAAAATAAATTAATTAAATATATACTACTAAAAGTTATTTTTCAAATTGAATTGTAAGCATAAAATCAGATATTGCTATATGAATAGGCTTATTAAAAATTTCATTAAAGATTTTTTCTAGTATTTTTTTATGATACAAAGACCAATTATACCCTAAATCATGTTTTAAAACATACATATGGCGATCATTTTCTTGAAGGTGATTGAATTCTACAAAAGATCTTCTCATTCTAATCTCAAACCATGTTAAAAATGAATCTGGATCTGTTTTCATTTTCATAAAATAAGCTATGTCTTGAACAACATTTTTCCCGAAATTTGAAACCAAATCTAATATTTCTTCTTCATTCATCATATTAAATAGACTTGCTATAACGGGTTTAGCCATAGGTATCATGCCTACTTTGGGTGCATATGAATCCCATTCAATATATCTTGTTAATATTTTATTAATCAAAGTATTTAGGCTTATGTCGTGAAGTTCTGATTCCTTTTGTAATGATTTTATAATGTTTTCATCTATTCTTAATGTAAAGGTACTTGTCTTTCTTTTATCTTGAACATTACGTTCATCCATGCACGTAATATTAAGATTTTATCAAAGATAAATTTTGTCGTAATTATTCATATGACTAGATCAATACATTCTAGATGATTTACTTACTCATAAAACTCAATTGAGATAATTCTACTATTATATTTTATATCTACGGGATTTTTATAACTCTCTTTTGATATCAATTCAAAAATAGTTTTGTGATAAAGTGACCAATTTTCACCCATTCCATGTTTCATTATAAATGTATGTTTGTTTTTTTCTATTGTATACATAATTTCAATAGATGAATTTTGCAATCTAATCTTGAACCAATTTAAAAACAAAATCCAATCTTTTTTTTTGTTCATAAACAATAATATATCTTCTAATTCATTTTTTCCAACATTAGTAGCTAATTCAATAATTTCTTGTTTACTTCGTTTTTCAAAAAGCTTCTCAACTAGTAGCCTTGGAATAGGTATCATGCCTACTTTGGGTGCATATGAATCCCATTCAATATATCTTTTTAGGATTTTATTAATAAAATTACTGACACTTATTTGATCTTTTTCTCCTTCTTCTCTAATTTTCTCCAATATCTTGTTTTCTATTCTGAAAGTCATTGGTTTTGTTCTTTTTGAGTCAATGTTCATAATGCCCGAATATACAATATCACTTCTTCCATTTAAAATCTATTTCATCTTTTCCTTAAACTTTTTTCCTCCAAAATTTCGTAATCTTATATATTTTTTGATATGACTTTATCGTATACTTTCCTGCTTTTACCATCTTATATGGTTTAATAAAAACTTTAAAAAACTTCATTGGGAATAAAAAAGGTATTAATAAAGCCATGATAATATCAATCCAATTTATTCTTATAAAATTATTCCAATTTCCTGCAATTCTAAATTTAAAATAGAGATCAAAAACTAAAACAGCAAATAATATCCACGGAAGTAAATCAAAGTAAACTTTCATATGATATGGAATCTTTATTATCTGTTCTTTAAAGTTAAAATATTCATAATCAAAAGCTAAAAAGCCAATTAAAATTAGAAATACTATCCCAATTACAATTAAATCAGCTATTTTTGAATAATTAAACAAAGAATTTGAAGAATTATATGATGATGTATTCATAAGATGTTTTATAGATTGTTGTATTAAGTTATTTCGCTACAATTGTAGAAAAATTAAAGTTAATTATTTTATTATGAATCTAATCTTTTATCTATTTAACATCATATTAAACCTACATAAATTCAATCACAATTAATAATGAATAATAGCCTATCAATGAACAAAAGAATAAAAATATAAGTATATTTTAATTCAATTATTGCTACTTCAAAACTGTATGCAATAATTTTGAATGAGTAAAGTATATAGGTTAAAAAATCCATAATTCACTCTATACTATAGAACCAATTATGAGTTTTTTATTAAATAATTATGTTGATATTATTGTACTAATTAATAAAAATAGTAGTGTAAAGTTACATAATTATTGGCAAATGTGGTAAATATTAAAAATAAAGCTACAAATACAATATTTATGTAAATTGGATTTATTTTCATATTTTTAGCTGCATTTGCTATCAATATCGATAGAGAGGGCATTGCTATACTGATATTAAAAAAGATAATTACGTATAGAAGGATAAAAAAATTATTTTAACCTTAGCTTATGAGTGAGAAAATATTAATAGAAAAAAATGTAATTGAAAACCATAATACATTTAACCTAAATTTGATTTATATTTGATTTCTTTTTGTTTAATTGCTTAACTGATATATCCATATCATAAGAATAGAAATGAATAAAAGACATAAGAAGGACTAATAAGACTATCAAATCCAAAACTATTATACCATAGTAAATCAAATAGTCTTGTACATAATTGTATGCTTGATAATATAGATATCCATTTGTAACCATTTAAAAAGACAGTAATTGGACCAATAAGAAAACAAAAAATAAATTGATAATATTTATATAATTAAATGTGAAGCCTGGAGAAACTGTTCACTTGATGATACGTAATATCCTAACATACTCATGTTATTCCAGAAAATAATGGTATTGTAAAAATTAAAAAAAGAAAATCCTCACTTTATGTTTATCTTTTAACATTAACGAATGTTTGAATATTGACATTTAGAGATATTCTATTTTGAATTTATCTTACTTATATTTAATATCCATATTTGGTAAATATCATTATTTTCAAACTTTATTAAACCCAAACTAGCATTATTTTATATAATGTCCTCTTTTGGTGGGGTTGATACTCTTGGTGGGTTGACTGAGAAATTAAAACAATTAATTACTGATACTCAAAGTCAGTATGAAACGCTTCTTGATTCTACACAACGTTATAAACAAGGTAAAATGAATGATAAAGAATATTTCTCAAGTATTGGGAAATATCTAATTGCAAGTTCTGCAATGACCTTTCTTGCTATTAAAGTCATATTAGAAGTAAAATCAGCAATCGATAAAGGAAGTTCAGCTAAGAATCCTACTGGTGGTATTGCAGATGCTAACTCCAATATGAGTTATCCAGGAAGTTTTGGAATCGGAGGATTTGTTAGTGGAGGAGGTTCAGTTGGCGGTATAGAAAATAGCCGTATTCCAAGTAGTGATAATCAACAACAATCTTCTTCATCATTAATAGAACCATCTCTTAAACCTGTTGATATACAAATAGAAAAACCATCTCAAGATATAACTAATTCATCCTATGTAGATTCCTTAAAAGATAATAAATTATTTAAAAATTGTATAGTTTGTGGAGTCTCAATTCCAACAAAAGCAAAATTTTGTAGTAAATGTGGTAATTCGCAATAATTAAAAACAAGTTATAACCTTTTATTGATATGAAAGTATTTGACGGTAGGTCGGCAACAGAAGAATATATGTCTACTCATACTTTGACTTTTTCTACTCCTGATATGACACTTAAAAAATTTGTTTTCTGGTTATCGGAAATTGTTGAACATAATGGCGAGGAAGTACCAAGAATAATGCTTTTTCTACAAACAAGAAAAGAAGAAAATGAAGATCAAAACCAATTAAGTGAGACCTCAACAAATAAATCTGTTAATTTTTCTGATCTTTTACCTGATGTTGATGAAACTTTCAAACCCACAGGAGCAATAACTGATATGTTTAACAAAACAGAATCATCATCTTCTAAAAATTTAGAGTATCCTACAAATTTAGAATCAAAATTTTGTATTGAATGCGGTAATAAACTTAGAGTTGATTCTAAATTTTGCGTAAAATGTGGTACAAGACAATAATCTCAATTCTAAAATTTAACATGTATAAGAATAGCAAAGTTTAGTATTCATTCTTCTTATTCTCTTTTTTCCAAAATTCTTTTATTATAATAAATAACACTCGTTAAAAATTAATTGAGAGAAAATAAAATTCAATGAATAGAATTTAACATTTTTACAATTTTGAATATTTAATATCTTAAATTAAAAATAACAAATGTAAAAATATTGTATTATTATGACATTTAATAGTCTTCTTCAAATTCATCAAATGAATCTTCCTCTACTTCGTCCAAATCATCATCAAATTCTTCTCTTTCTTCTGCTGTTTTATAAGGCAAATCAGCTTCTCCTAAAACTCCACAAACAGGACATTTAAATTCTATAGTTTGTCCTTCCAAATCCAATAAAAATTCTTTGGAAAATATCTCATCACATTTTGAACAAACTAATGTAGCTTGAATATTGTCTTGAGTAAATTTATGAGACTGGACCCTAAAGTTCGCGTCAGCCATTCTTCTTACCTATAGAAAATTTACTTCATTATAAGCCTTATCATTATTAAAATTATTAAATTTAAATTAGTTAGATTATTTTATAAATTTATTATATTATTTTGTCTAGTATAAATTAAATTAAGAACATTTTCTCTTACTCCTTTTTCTTCAAATATTCCTCTATATGCTATAGTCATTATTGAACTATTATTTCTAACTCCTCTCATTTTCATACAAAGATGTTCTCCTTCAGCTATGACAATTACTCCGCTAACCCCTCTTTTAGATATTTCATCTGCAATTTCAGTTGTTAATCTTTCTTGAACTTGCATTCTTCTTGAGTATTTCTCAGCTAATCTAACTAATTTTGATAGTCCAAACACTTTGCCATTTGGAACATAAGCAATATGAATTTTTCCAAAGAAAGGAAGCATATGATGTTCACACATACTATAAAATTGTATATCTCTAGCTATTATCGCATTAGTTTCTTCATTAAAACTAACATCTAATTCTGCATTCATTCTATATCCAGAGAAAATTTCTTCATACATATCAGCAATACGTTTTGGTGTTTCTACTAATCCTTCTCTATCAGGATTCTCTCCCAATTCAACTAAAAGTTGTCTAATTAATTTCTCAATTTTATTTTTATTTATCGTCCCAGTTTTTTGTATTCTACTATTTGTCATCTTTTAATTTATCTTGCTCCTATTATCTTGTGCAATTGAGGAATTACACGAACTTCATTATATCTTGGATAAATAAGGTCATAAAACTGCAATAATCTATCCACAGTTGGTTCATTTATATTATTAGTTGGCTGTATTATAAATCCTGCTAACTCCTCAGATTTTATAGTATTAAAAATAACTTCTATTAATTCTTTAAATTCTTTAATGGCTGTAGAATTAGATACAACAATTTTTACGAAAGTGATTTTTTTATTTTCTATGGAAGTTTTCAAACATCCAATTTCATTGTTTAATAGATATCCATAATGCTTAATATCAACAGCCTGTGAATCCTTTGTTTTAAATTCTACCTTGCAAATATCAATATAAGGAATAATTTTATTGAATCTATCAACATCATAACAAGAAGATTCAATATATGTTCTTAAACCTAATTCCTCCTTAATGAATTTTGCTAAATCCTTTACTGCTTCATATTGAATTAATGGCTCTCCACCTGTAAAATTAATTTTATATGTATTATTTTGCAATTGATCTTTTATCATTTTTTTTACTTCAGTAATTGAATAGGTATTTCCACTATTCATGGCCAAAGCATAACTAGTATCACACCAATAACACTTTAAATGACAACCTGCCATTCTAACAAACATTGTCTTAGTTCCAAAAAGTATTCCTTCTCCCTCTATACTTGTAAATATTTCACTTAGTTGTATTTTTTTTTCATTGATTGGCATATTCTGTTTTGTCATCTATGCTAACCTTTTTAAAAGCTCTTCTTCTATTTATACACGATTCGCATATTCCACAATGTATTTTATTACCATCTTTTGTATCTATACCATTTGAATAGCAACTCCATGTTTCAAAAATTTTATCTCCTATGATTTCATAACCTATTCTTATTAGCTCTGATTTATCTAATCCATCTATAGCTGGTGACCATACCCTAATCTTTTTTCTCAAACCTAATCTTATTCCATCAATATCTCCAAGATTCAAAGTTTTACTTATTAATCTTGTAAATTCTGGTCTACAATCAGGATAATTATTATCACCAGTATGTGCTCCATATGCAATTATTTTTGCTCCTATATTCATTGCCCAAGCTGTAGCTATAGTAATGAAAATTGCATTTCTTATTGGAGCTATTATATTATACTCAAAATTTTTAGGAATTTTTTGTTTATTATCGGTAAGAACATTAGTTTCTCCATAAATGTCTTTCATAAATGATATATCTACTATTTTGTGTTGTTTTGAATCTAAATATTTAGCAAATTTCTTTGCATATTCGATCTCTAAATTTGATCTTTGACCATAACTAAAAGTAATGATGTAGAGGTCAAATTTCTGCTTTTTCAAATAAGCTGAAGTACAAAGAGAGTCAATTCCCCCACTCACAATACATACTGCAGCAGAAAATGAATTTTCCAATTTATTTTTTTTTGATTTAAATTTCATTATCAAGGTAAATCATCCTTTAGATTTACAAAAAAAGTAGATCTCTTCTAGTTGTTGTTATTTTTTTAATTTAATATTAGATCCAATTTTACATAATTGTGCAAGAAATGCAGTTAATTGAATCTCAGAATGTGCACCAACAGAAAGCCTATAATCATATTCGGCCATTATTGACATAATTTCATCAATATTTTTTATATCCATATCTTTAATTTCCTGATAAGTATATTTGAAAAAGTCAGTATCAGATAAACCATAAACATATAATAATTCTAAAAGTTTTGTACGCGCATCATTGAATTTACCTATTAGTGCTAATCGTATTATTTCTCCTACTTTTGCTTTACCAGAAAGTCCCATTGCAGATGTTGTATTTTTAATTGAAACTTGTCCATATCCTGATGCTGTTTGAAGAATATTTATTGAATGTCTCAGATCTCCTTCGGTATACCTATAAATCTTTGACAATGCTTCTTCCTGAAAATCTACATTTTCCTGTTTACAAATCATTTTTAAATATTCTAATACATCTTCTTCTTCAAGTCTTGTAAAGTGAAATATTGCACATCTACTTTGTATTGGCTCAATTATCTGAGAAAGATAATTACATATAATAATAAAGCGAGTAGTCTTAGAACTGTCTTCAATTATTCTTCTTAAAGCAGTTTGTGCCTCTGATGTCATTTCATCAGCTTCATCAAGTATTATTATTCTATATGGTTTCTCATCTTTATTACTATATTCTCCTTTTTCATTGGTTCCACTTGGAAGTTTAATTACAGCTGCAAATTCTTTTACTCTTTCACGAACCATCTTTATTCCTCTTTCATCAGATGCATTGAGTTCAAGAGTATCTCTTTTCCATCCTTCTCCTAATAATTCCATCGATAAACATAATGCTGTAGTAGTTTTACCCACACCAGCAGGCCCAGCAAATAATAAATGCGGTATTTCATTAGGTTTTTTAATTAAATTTTTAAGTGAAATTATAATATCTTTTTGGTTAACTATTTGTTCAATTCTTTTAGGTCGATATTTTTCTACCCACATTAAACTGGAGAGATTTGTATTTATAGTATTTTGAGTCATACTGACTTGATTATCTAAATTTCTATAGTTAATATCTTCTTTTCTCTATATTTATTTACATGGAAAATTAATATAGATAATAAAGAAATTAAAATAATATTATTATACTAATTACTCAAATTTAATTTGTTAATAAGAATTATTAGCCTTGAGTGAAATAATATTATAAAAATAGAATGGACCAAGTTACAATAGCTCATAATAATGATAATTTTGATCGCTACGATCATTTTAAAAAACAAATGGATTTTATTCAAAAATTTTATAGTATTAAATACTTAATGGAAGAAATACGGATCACCTTCAAAAAAAATTTCTCTATCAATATTGATGGTCTGGCTTTTGAAGCAAAAGAAGGGGAAATAAGTTCGATTCCTAGATGGTTAGCACAAATTCTGGAGGAAAATAATTCTATAGAAATTCAAGATATGAATGTTCTAATTTCTATCTCACGATCTTTGAACCGTGAAAGAATATCAAAACCTCATGATCTTTCTGGCGTTGATCTAGATTTTTACATTCGTGCTAATGATTTTATCAAAAGATTAAAAGATAAAGAAAAAGAATCTATTCTGGTTTCTCTTAATTCATTTGTAGCATCTCGAATAGAAAAAATTGTTAAATTAGCGGCTGCGTCTACACTATCTGTTGACTTAGAAAAGAAACTTTCAGCTGAAGAAAAAGAATTATATAATTTTATTCATAAATCTTCTTCAGAATTTAAACAAAGGGCAGTAAATAAGTCTTGAGTGAACTTCAAAAAACTGAATCTGCATTGGTTAATGATTTAGAGGAATTTTTACGTGCTTTCAAAGATCGAACTGGGAATTACAAATATTTTGATAGAATTAATAATTTAATGGCAGCCAATTCTATCTCGCTTGTTGTTGACTATATAGATTTTGATACTTTTAAGCCAGAGTTGGCAAAATTAATTACTAATGAACCTGATGAAATGTTTGATGCATTTAATAAAGCTATATTCAATGTTCTCTATGAAATCCATCCTGATTACGCAAATGAGATTCAAAATAACATAAAGGTCAGAATAGGAAATTATACAGTACAAAAAAGTTTACGTGAAATAAATGCTGAAGTGATCAATAAACTTGTTGGAGTTTCAGGAATGGTTGTTCGATCATCTGAAGTAAAACCATTAGCCAAAAAAATCGGTTATAGGTGTCTTAATTGTGGTGGAATAACAGAAGCTCAATTACAAGGATTAGTATTAAAAAAACCTCTAAAATGTAGTAAATGTTCTGAAAAAGAACTAGAAATGGATCCAGATACCAGCATTTTCATTGATTTTCAAATGGTAAGGTTACAAGAGCTTCCAGAAGATCTTCCTGCTGGTCACTTACCGCATTATTTAGAGGTAACTGTTATAGGAGATCTTGTAGATCAATGCAGACCAGGAGATAGGATCTTATTAACTGGAATTGTAAGAATAGAACAAGAACTAATATCACAACAAATGAAAACTAGTTTGTTTAGATTACGAATGGAAGGAAATAATATTGAATATCTAGGTGGAAGGACAGCAGATAAAGATAATAGAACAATAGAACGTTTAGAAATAAACAGTGAAGATGAAAAACATATTTTTGCATTAGCACGTAAAAATGATGCATATGATATACTAATTTCATCTTACGCTCCTCATGTATATGGACATGAGGTAATTAAAGAAGTAATTTTATTATTAATTGTAGGATCAGTAACAAAAAGATTAGAAGATGGATCTGCTAGGAGAGGCGATATTAATGTTCTTTTAGTGGGTGACCCTGGAACTGCAAAATCAGAAATGTTGAAATTTGCAGCCAAAATTGCTCCAAGAGGATTATATACTTCTGGAAGAGGTTCTACTGCTGCAGGTTTAACTGCAGCAGTAATAAGAGATAAATCTGGTATTATGATGTTGGAAGCAGGTGCAGTAGTACTGGGAGATCAAGGTTTAGTTTGTATAGATGAATTTGACAAAATAAAACCAGAAGATCGTTCAGCTTTACATGAGGTTATGGAGCAGCAAACCTGTTCTGTGGCAAAAGGAGGAATAGTTGCTACATTGAATGCAAGAACTTCTATATTAGCAGCTGCAAATCCTTTATATGGCAAATATGACCCCTTTAAAAATATTACAGAAAATGTTAACTTACCAATACCATTATTAACGAGATTTGATATTATTTATGTAATTAGAGATATACCAGAAAAAGAAAAAGATCATCGTGTTGCTAGTCACATATTAGAATTACATCGAGAATCAGAAAGTACTGGTCAATATTTTATTGATATTGATCTCTTTAGTAAATACCTTGCTTATTCAAAAACTATGGAACCAAAATTAACTGTTGAAGCTATAGATAAAATAAGAGATTATTATATGAAAATGAGAAATGTAGAATCAGATGGTATGATCACTGTTACACCTAGGCAACTTGAAGGATTAGTAAGATTAGCAACCGCTCGATCAAAATTATTATTAAAAGATTATGTAGATTCGGATGATGCAGAACGTGCGATATATCTGATTCAAACTATGCTAGAAACTGCAGGAGTTGATGTTAATACTGGCAGAGTAGATCTTGGAGTTTTACACGGTAAACCTCAAAGTGAAATTTCAAAATTAAAATTATTCATGGAAATTTTTAATGCTTTATCTGGACAAGATAAGAGTGATGTAGAAGAAAAACACTTTATAAATGAACTCACTCAAACTGGAAGGTTTTCAGAAGATGATGCCAAAAACTTTCTAAATAAAGCCATGCAAAATGGGCAAATATATGAACGACGTTCAGGCTTTTATGCAAAGGCATAAACACTATATTATTTATTTTTATATATCAATAAATAGAATTATTAGAATATTTAGTCAATCAGTTAAATTTGTTTAATAAAATATTTAATTAAATAAAAGATCCACTTTTATTATCAAAAATAATATAGGAAAATGCTATAATTACATAATTATTAAGCAATACTTTGAGGGACATAAAAATTATTTTCATATAAATGATTAATTTGTTTAAGTTCTTTTTCCTTTAAATATGTGCCATCTGACATTTCTGAAAATAGTTCCAATTCTTCAGTACTT
Source organism: Nitrososphaeraceae archaeon (assembly GCA_036380115.1). Lineage (GTDB taxonomy): Archaea > Thermoproteota > Nitrososphaeria > Nitrososphaerales > Nitrososphaeraceae > TH1177. The sequence goes on from DASVFI010000026.1 coordinate 15,820, forward strand.
AATATAGTAGGTATTACTACAGATATAGGTTTTTGAGATAAAATAAATTTAATCGCTAATTGTGGAATTGTCCAATCTTTATTTTCTGCGATTGATTTTAGATTCTCTATTTTTTTTAATGCTTCTATTATCCATTCTTTCTTTCTATAACTTCTATGATCATTTTGATTTAAAATCGTTTTCTCTGTTATTTTGCCTGTTAGCAATCCTGAAGCATCAGGAACTCGGACCATTATACCTACATCATATGCAATTTCATTCTCTATGGAATGAGTTAAATTTTCAGTTACAGTATTCAAAAAAGATCGCCCTGGGTCTTGTTCTAAAATATTATAAACCGTTTGTAAGCATGTTATATTTCTATTTTTTATTGCATATAGTCCTTCTTCTTTCCATCCTATAGCTGGTCCTAATGCTATTCCGTGACTTTTAATATTCCCTTTATCAACAAGGCTGTCTAAAGTATAAAATAAATCGTTATTTTTAATTGCATCCATTTTTGGATTATGTAAGCTATAAACATCTATGTAATCTGTTTGTAACCTTTCCATACTTTTTTCAAGTGCAAATTGCAAGAATTCAGGATCATGTTTTTGTGGAATTTCATTATGTCCTATTTGTTCCTGGTTATACATATCATATCCCCATTTGGTGGAATAAACTATTTCATTTCTCATATCTTTAAATACTTGACCAATTATCCGTTCACTTTTACCTTTACCATACATATCAGCACTTTCAAAGAAGTTAATTCCCAAATCATATGCTTTTTTTAACATCTTTATTGCCTCATCGTCATCTATCTTTTTTCCCCACCAATCTAATCCTATAGTCCATGCACCAAACCCAATTTCACTGACTTTTATTCCGCTTCTACCTAATTTTCTATATTTCATTTTCCAATTACCTTCCTAATCTTATTAACAGACTCATAAAATATATCATCATTTATTACAGGGTCTATTAGAGCTTTTTCCTTTCCTGATATCTCTACCTCGTGAGAATTCTGAATGTCTATATCTTTTTCAATATCTATCCATGATTTACATCCCGACCACTTATCATTAATATCAATAATTAACGGTTTTTTTATTTTATATATTCGTAATAATAAAACGCTCATTGGTTTACTTGGATTATAATTCATTCTCATCATTACATATTCATCACTCCATATGTGATGATCTCTTAACTTGGAAAGGGTTACTTTATCCGAAATCTCTACAACATCTTCTACTTTGGCAAACAATTTAATAATATTAGTATTGTTTGTGTCAGAATGTTTGTTATTTTTATCTATTTCTTTTCTAGTGTATTTATTTTGTTCTTCTAATATTTCCTTTAATTTTTCTTTGTATTCTGCTTTAATTGATTCCAAAGATTGATGTTCAAATGTTGGATAAAGTAAAAATTCATTATGTTTAACCTCAAATCCTTTTCTATATTCCATAATGCCTCCCTTACGAAGTAATAATATTTGTTTACCATCTTCCAGAGCCTTACAAATAATAGCCCATTCTTTAAGTGCAATCATCACTTATTCATTCAACCTAAACTTTTTATAACTTGTTCCATATTTTTATGTAGACAAACAATCATAGGGGTATCTTTAACAACATATTTACTAACCTTAGTTTCACGTAGTTGTATAATTAAGTTTTGAAAATCATTTAAATCATCTGTTTCAAAAGCTAACATGAAATCTTGATCATGAATTCCAAAGGAATATGATGTATTTAATCGAATATTTGGAAACTTTCTTCCGACTTCTATATGTTCTTCCATCATTTTTTTTCTTTTTTCAAAAGGGAGAAGATACCATTCTCTTGATTTTATAAATGGATATACTATATTATATTTAAGCGGTTCTTGATTAGCCATAAAACCAGATTTGACTTGATTAGAATAAATGGATTTTCTTGAGCTTGATAGATAGATTTGAGAAGGTTCTACATACTTACCTAATACAGTAAAATAAATCTTTGATGTTAAAATCTGCATTTTTTCAACAGAATCTGCTATCATCCATAACATGAAATCTGCATCACTCCGTAGACCTATTGTTGAATATGGAATGACTTTCATTTTGGTATTTGCGACCTCTAACAAACTTTCAAATTCTTTAGCTGCCTCTTCTTTTCCTATTTCATTTAACCATCTCCATTTTGAATCTACTTTAAAAAAGGAGAAATTCAGAAAAAGCTGTTCTTCTTTTTTTGTACTTTCTGGTTTAATATTATTTTCTAACGTTATACTTTGCTTTTCTCTAGAATTATCATTGTTATTGGATGATTCTGAATTATTTCTTTTATCGTTATTAAAAGACATTGAATATATAAAAAAAGAATTAGCCGTATTATATATCTAAAATTAAATAATATATTGAAATTTTATTCTTCTAAACCTAGCCATACATAGCCTTTAGTTTCTAATTCTTCTGATAATTCTTTTCCACCCGATTTAATAATTTTTCCTTTTGCCATTACATGAACTTTATCAAGTCTTGTAAGATAGCGTAAAATTCTAGCATAATGTGTAATTACAACAACGCCTGCTCCTGTAGCAATTAATATGTTTATTGCCTCGGCAACTGCTTTTACTGCATCGATATCTAAACCAGAGTCTGGTTCATCTAATATAGCTATATTTGGCTTTAATACCAACATTTGCATAACCTCTGATCTTTTCTTTTCTCCTCCAGAAAATCCTTCGTTTAGATATCTTCCAAGAAAAGAAGGATCTAAACCTACACTATTAAGATTTTTTTTAACATATTCATGAAATTCTTTAACGGTAAGAAAAACTTCTCTATCCTTTTGATCTTCCAATAATGATTTGTTTAAAGTGTTATAAGCATTTCTTAAAAAATGACTATAACCTACACCAGAAATTTCAATAGGATATTGAAATCCCAAGAATATTCCTTGCTTTGCCCTTTCATCTGTAGATAATTCTAAAATGCTTTTTCCTTTAACAATAATATCTCCAGAAGTAATAGAATACTTTGGATGTCCTAAAAGTACATTTGCAAAGGTACTTTTTCCAGATCCGTTTACACCCATTATAGCATGAACTTCATTTTTATCAATCTCTAAATTTAAACCATTTAGTATCTTCTTTCCATCGATACTTACATTTAGATCTTTAACCTCTAAAAAAACCATATTATAATATTTTTCTAATTATATATATAAGCATATCATTTATCTAAGAATTACATCAAATACTAAAAATGTATCTAGTCTTAAATCTACAAATATTCTAGAATATAAAAAAATAAAGTAACTGGTTTTTTTATCATTTATCCAATCTTTAACGTTCCTGTCATGTATGGATGAACTATACAATAGTATGTATAATCACCTGCATCAACTTCTTCAGTTTGTAAAATTCCTGATTCTCCTCCCATAATCAAACTAGTATCAAATATTTTTGCTGAATTTGGATCATTGGGACCTACACCATTTGTAACACTATGAGGCAACGAATCAACATTATCAACTTTTATTATATTACCTTTTTTAACTGAAAGTTCTGTTGGATCATAGGCTGGATTACCTTGAGTTGAAGATCCTTCGAGAATCGTTAAAGTTACATCCGCTTTAACAGTTGAAGGATCTACAGTTGGTTCTGCTTCTGCTTCTGTCGGTGGAGGCAGTTCTTGCCTATAGATTGATTTTGTATCTCCTGGTGTAGGTGGAAGCTCAGAAAATATAACATATGAAATTACTCCTACCATTGCACCCATTCCTAATATTCCTAAAAAAATAATCTTTTCATTAAGTCCCATTTAACTGATTATGGATTCGAATTAGGTCTTAATTAATTTTTTTAAAATAAAAAAGAATCAAGTTTGACCATTTTACTTTTGATTGAAAATGAATATTATATGCTATGATAAATTTCAGATATTATTACAAGTTTTTTAATAATAATATACAATAATTAACACAGTTATTATTACCATATTTATAATGCTAAAAATAATTAAAGAAAATGCCTAATGATACGAAATGTTCTATTTGCAATAATCAAATTTCTATTTTTAGATATAAAGCAATGAGACAATGGAATATCCAAGGATACTTATGTAGTGATTGTTATTCAAAAAAGCTAATAGGACATTATATTCCTACATATATTGCTGCAAAAGAGGATAGCAGCTATAATAAAAACCCTAAATAATAAATTTACTTCACTAATATTGTAACCTTATATTGAATTATATTTCACTATTTGTAATGATGATTCTTCAATGGAATTAATTTATTGCTTAAACTATTAATATCATCACTCTGGTATATTGTAGTGGTCGGTAGATTTTTAAGAGCGCATTGGACAAAAATCTTGAATTACTATTGAACTTGTCTATAAATATTTTAGAAAAAACAGATGAAAAAATAATACTAGAATTTAATAATATTCCAAGACAATATTTGAATGCTATCAGAAGGATCGCAATAAGCGAAGTTCCAACATTAGCAATTGATGATGTAGTTATTCTAGAAAATTCATCGGTTATGCATGATGAGGCAATAGCTCATCGATTGGGATTAATTCCTTTAAGAACTGAGTTAAATAGATTTGTCTTTTCAAATCAATGTGATTGTAATAATACCTTGGGTTGCTCTAAATGTCGTGTATTGTTGATTTTAGATGCTGAATCTTCAGAAAAAACACGACTTGTAATGTCTGGTGATTTGGTATCTGAAGATGAATATGTGAAACCAGTAAGTAAAAGTATACCCATCATTACTCTTGCTCCTGGACAAAAATTAAAATTCGAGGCTTATGCAAGATTAGGCACAGGAAAAGATCATGCTAAGTGGCAACCAACTTCTTCAGCTGTTGTTAAAGATGGCAATGACAAAGATGAATCAATCCTTATAATTGAGACTACTGGTTCATTAACTGCAGAAGAAACTATAAAATCAGCACTAAAAATTATAAATTCAAAAATAAATAATTTTGGTGATGTAATAAAATCATTAGAAATACCATATAAAACTAGGTAGATTTATTTGGGGATTATTAATATGGAACATGATAAGGTTACAACTATGTTTGCTCATACTTTAAATGATGATATTAAATGGACTTTGCGTAATGCATACAAAAAAACTAAAACTCCTTTATGGAAAACATTAGAAAAAAAGATCGAAAGTTCTAGATCTAATAGATCTGAAATTAATATTGGTAAATTAGAAAATCTTACTAAAGATGGAGAAAATATTATAATTCCAGGAAAGGTTTTAGGTAATGGGACTCTTACTCATAAATTAAATGTCGCTTCATTCTCAATTTCAATTCCGGCAATGAAAAAGATACTTGATTCAGGCGGAAAAGTTATTACCATCAATGATCTTGTCAATCAACATCCAAATGGAAAAGGTGTAAGAATAATTGGATAAATTTAAAGATAATACAGTTCCAAATACCAATAAACAAATAATAGTTGATGCTTCCAATTGTATTGCAGGCAGGTTATGTTCTCATGTTTCAAAACTTTTACTTCAAGGTAATAGAGTAGCAATAATCAATTCTGAAAGAGCAATGTTATCTGGGAATCGATATAAAACAATTGAAGATTATAAGAAACATCTTGAAGTAGGTTCTGTTACTAATCCTATTCATGGACCTTATCATCCAAGAAGACCAGATAGGATATTGACTAAAATGGTTAGAGGAATGGTTCCAAGGAGGAAGCCAAGTGGTATAGTAGCGTTTAAACGTTTAAGAGTATATATGGGGATACCAACAGAATTTCAAAGTTCAAAGGAAATAAAAATTTTTGATGATGCTAAAATAACAAAATCTGAATCATATTACATTACAATTGGAGATGTTGCAAAACAAATAGGTTGGAAAGGAGAATAAGAAATGACTAAGAATACTATTGTAGATTTATATCCAGGACAGAGAAAAACATCAAGAGCAGTTGCTACCATTTCTAAAGGAAATGGTAAAGTTAGAATTAATAATATTCCAGCAGAGATCATTCAACCTGACGTCTCAAAAGAATTGATATTGACCCCGATGAATATAATTGGAGATATACGAGATAAGATTGATATCAATGTAAAAGTTGAAGGTGGTGGATTTATGGGACAAGCTTTTGCAAGTGCAGTGGCAATATCACGAGCCTTATCTGGAGCATCTAAAGGAGGACGCGAACCAAAAGATCATCCATTGTCAAAAAGTATAAGACAAGAAATTCGTAAAAAAATAACCGAATTTGATAGACACTTGCTTGCAGGTGATCCAAGACAGACTGAATCAAAGAAATTCGGTGGACCAGGTGCGCGAAGAAAAAAACAGAAATCATACCGCTAGTTATTATTTTTTTTATTTACTTTGAAATCTTTCAATTAGATTTAAATTTATATGCATATATATTACAAAATCCCATTTTTAATATTCTATGACTGATAACAAATCCTCTATAGTAAGATTAATGCTAAATGCCGATAAATTCGAAATTTTAGTTAAACCTGATCCAGCATTAGATTACAAACTGGGTAAAAAAATAGATATTTCTAACATTTTAATTTCAGATGAAATTTATTCAGATGCTAATAAAGGCACACGTGTTCCTTATGAAAAATTAATTAAAAACTTTAAAACTAAAGATCAAACAGAAATTGCTAAACAGATACTTGAACATGGTGATGTTAATCTTACAACTGATCAACGTAGAAGAATGGTTGAAGAAAAGAAAAAACAAATTATTCAATATATTAGTAGAAATTATATTGATCCAAAAACACATCTTCCTCATCCCCCATTAAGAATAGAAAATGCAATGGAACAAATTCGTTTGGTAATAGATCCATTCAAGAGACCAGAGGAACAAGCAAAAAAAATTATCGATCCTTTAAGAAAAATTTTACCATTAAAATCAGAGAATCTTCAATTAGTTGTTACCGTTCCATCACAATTTTCTGCTCAATCTTATAGTATTATAAAAGGCATAGGAGATCTCAAAGATGAGAAATGGCTTCAGGATGGATCATTAAAAGTAATTATAGAAATAAATGCTGGGATACGCTTAACTTTCATTGAAAGGATAAATTCTATTACAAAAGGCTCTGCCCATATTCAAGAACAATAATGACAATGAATAAATACCATTTATTAAAATAGGAAATTGGAACTTGAAAAGAGATATAAAATTTTTATATAATGATACAAACAAAATACTTTTCTTTGTTAATGTTACTAATAAGGAGATGTTATTATATTCGTGTTAGAAATTAAGAAAAGATATGTTATTCCAGGCGATGTGATTATAGAAGGCAATTACCGACCATTAATGAATGTAATAAAAAAAGATAATTTTATAATTGCTACAAGGATAGGGATTGCCGAATCAAGTAAAGATGGTATAAAAGTTATTCCATTATCAGGTGTTTATATTCCAAGAGTAAATGATATAGTCATTGGAAAAATTATAGATAATTCTTCATTATCATGGGAAGTAGATATTAATGCAATTTTTTCAGCTCATCTTCCTGCTCAAGATGTGTTTGGAAGAGATTTTTCTCCTGCAAAAGATGATATGAAAAAAAGACTTGCACCAGGTGATTTGGTAACAGCTAGAATAATAACTTTTGACAGAACTAGAGATCCTATGTTAACAATTCAGGAAAAGGATTTAGGTAAGATTTCTAATGGTGAATTTTTAAAGATATCTTCAACACGTGTTCCCCGTTTAATAGGAAAGAGGGGTTCTATGATACAAACTATCGAACAAGCTACACAAACTAGAATTTTAATTGGACAAAATGGGATACTTGTTGTAACTGGAAAAAACAATGAAGGCACTGCTCTTGCTTTTAAAGCAATAAGATTAGTTGAGGAAGAAGCACATACCTCAAATTTAACACAAAGAGTGAAAGATTTGCTAAATGTTTCTGAGGACGTATCACAAACAGAAACTAATAATAGTTCAGTGAATAACGAAGACTATGTTAACAACAGTTATGCAGATAATAATTCCAATGATATTAAAAATGGTCATAGTTCAAATAATAATATTGAATCTCCAAGAAGAGATTCAGCTTAATAAGGAGTAGGATAAAGATTATGGATCAAACAATTCTAATAGATGAAAATGGAAAACGTACTGATGGTCGATCTATTGATGAATTAAGAGACGTTAAAATTACTATAGGTGTTATAAAGAATGCAGATGGATCTGCCTTTATAGAATTTGGTAAAAACAAAATTATAGTAGCAGTATACGGGCCAAGAGAAGTTCATCCTAAACATATGGCTCTCCCTGATAGATGTGTCTTAAGATGTAGATATCACATGTCACCCTTTTCAACAGATACTAGAAAGAACCCAGCTCCTTCAAGAAGAGAAGTGGAAATTTCAAAGGTAATGCGTGAAGCATTAGAACCCGCAATAATGTTAGAGGATTATCCTAGAGCTGCAATTGATGTTTTTGTAGAAGTATTACAGGCAGATGGTGGCTCTCGATGTGCAGGAATTGCCGCAGCCTCGGTGGCTTTAGCTGATGCTGGAGTTAATATGCGAGATTTGGTCGCAGCCTGTGCAGCTGGAAAAGTAAATGATAAAATAGTTCTTGATATCAATGACATTGAAGATAAAGAAGGATCAGCTGATATGCCCGTTGCATATTTACCAAATCTTGAACAGATTACCTTATTACAATTAGATGGAATCTTAAATGAATCTCAATTTGATGAATGTATAGAAAAAGCTATTCAGGGATGTAAAAAGGTTTATGAGATTCAAAGAAAAGCATTAATAGAAAAATACTTTGGGAATGATTTGCCTGAGGGTGAAGAGAAAGAATTGGAGGAGAATAAAGAGAATTGAGTTTATCAAAAAAATCGCCAATAGTAATTGAACAATTACGTAAACGACACATGTTCGATTTAATTACTAATGGAAAAAGGCTAGATGGTAGAAACCTAGAAGATACAAGAGATCTACAAATAGAAGTAGATATAATTAAAAAAGCAGATGGGTCTGCTAAAGTAAAATTAGGCAATTCAGAAGTAATTGCAGGAATAAAAGTTGAAACAGGCGAGCCATTTGAAGGATTAGAAAATAAAGGTGCATTGATTGTAACTGCAGAAGTTCTACCTATTGCATCTCCCTACATAGAACCTGGACCTCCAGATGAAGAAACGATAGAACTAGCTAGAGTAGTTGATCGAGGAATTAGAGAATCTAAGATGGTTGATTTAGATAAATTAGTTTTAATACCTGGTAAAATAGTTTATACCATCTTTGTCGATTGTAGTATAATTAATGCTGACGGTAATCTTTTTGATGCAACTTCATATGCTGTAGTTGCTGCATTATTAAGTAGTAAATTGCCAATTTTTGAAATTCACGATGGAAAGGTAGTTGATACAGGAAAAAAACAAGAACCTCCAATTACAACAATACCTATATCAATAACCTCGATACGAATAGGGAATAATATTATTCTAGATCCTACTGCTGAAGAAGAAGTATGTATGGAATCAAGGATAACAATAACTACTAATTCTAATGGTGAATATACTGCAATACAAAAAGGATCGACTGGCTATTTTACTCTTGAACAAATAAAATTTGTAGCTCAAACAGCAAGAATTAAAACAGAGACTATAAGAACTAAATTAAAGGAGCTGATAAAATAGATGGTAAGTAGAAACAGAAAAGGTCAAACTGCACTAAAAGGCCTAGGAACAAAATTTGGAGCCACTGTTAGAAAAAGATACGGTAAAATATACCGAACTCTTAAACGAAAAAGACGATGTCCTTCTTGTGGTTCATTAAAATTTGGGCGAATTGCATCTGGAATTTGGAATTGTCCAAAATGTAATTTTAAAGTAGCTGCTGGAGCATATGATATAAATATTGAGAAACTTTAAAGCTAAAATCAATGTTTCTCTACATCTTTCTTCATATTTAGAAACAAAAACTTTTTTAAAATCTTTATATAATGCATTAGAACCTGATACAAAAACATTAACTCCTCTAATTAACTACTATATTTTGAATAGAGATTGTATTCCGTCCTTAATAATTGAAATTACTACTTCTGATATCGCAGAATTAAGGTCTTTTATTAATTCTTACTTGCGCCAGATTAAAACCATCCACTTATGCATAACTAATCTGCTATTTGTATAACGTTATGAATTTATATTCAATTTGTTTAATTATTCAATGAATTGGGTCAAGAAAATGAACTACCTCCTTGGCTTAAAGAACAAATATCTAGATTACAACAGCTTCAACAAAATCTGCAAGCTATTATGATGCAGAAGCAACAAATTGAACTAGAAATTGTTGAAACAGAAAGAGCATTGGAGGAATTAAATAAAACAAGTACATCTGATTCTATTTATAAAGCAGCAGGTCCTTTATTAATAAAATCTGAGAAAGATACAATAGAAAAAGAACTAGGTGAAAAAAAAGAATTAGCAAATACCAGAGTTATGGTGTTAGGAAAACAAGAATCACGTGTAAAAGAAAACCTTAAGGAAGTTGAAAATAAGATTAATCAAATGCTAAAAGGAACACAATCTACAACACAAAAATAATTTAATTTTTATAAATAATTTTTAGTTAGAAACAATAATCCGAATATTTAATTTTATTTGTGTCTTTTCGTATTGTAGTAGATGAAAGAGAGCGAAATAGTAGAGTTCCTAAATTCTTAATTGAAGATGGCGCACAAATAGATTTTGCACGACTTTCAGTAGGGGATTATATTATAGCGCCTGAAATAGCTATTGAAAGAAAGACAATACATGATTTAATTAATTCAATATATGATGGACGACTTTTCATTCAATGTTCTGATTTAACACAATTTTATTCTAAACCTATTTTAATAATAGAAGGAAATATTTTAAATTTACAATTTGAAAATCTTATTGAAAACCAAAATAATGAAATTGAAATTTCAGTTGAGAAAATTTTACAGATTTACGATGCTCTTGCAACTATTGCATTAATTTTTAGGATACCAATTATTCATTCTCCTTCAGCAAATTATACTTCAAAATTTCTTCTTATTTTATTAAATAAAGCAATAAAATCTGGTATTACAATCAACGGACCCTTGATTAAGAGAATAAAAAAAAGAAACCATATACAATTACAACAATTATCCATACTTTCATCATTACCAGGTGTAGGAGATAAATTAGCCATAAAACTGCTTAAAAAATTTAGAACACCATCAAGAGCAATAAATGCATCTGTATCTGAATTATCTTTGATTCCAGGTTTTGGAAAAGCAAGAGCTGAAAAAGTGAAAAAAATCCTTAATTATGAATTTAATGATAATAATACAAAAAATCAACAAGGAACGTTAAATTTTTGAAACTAATTTATTCACTTATCTTTAAATCTCTGGATGGTCTTAGTAGTAAATAAAATTTCTCATGAAATTAATAAAAAAACTTGAAATTCAATTCAAACAAAATATTATCAGTTTTCTAAATAGTCAAGCAGTTGGAAGATTGGCATCTATAGATATCAATGGATTTCCACAGGTAATACCGATGAATTTTGTGTATGCTCAATCTGAAAAATTCAGAGATAATTCTTGTATTCTTAAAGAAGATTGTATATACATGCATTCTTATCGATTTGGTGAGAAAATAGACAATATCAGAAGGAATTCAACTACAGGATTTGAAACAGATCAACATCTGGCTTTTCTTCCATCCTACTATTTTCATCCGTATGACGCATCACAAGCAGATACATTGTATATAAGTGTAGTTATAAAAGGATACTCCTATATAGTTGAAGACAAGGAAGAAAAAGCTCTGGCTCTAAATTCATTAATGGAAAAATATCAAAAGGAAGGTAATTATGAAAAACTAAACTCAAAGATGCATTCAGTACAAGAAGTAACTGTAATAAAATTGATCCCTCGTAATATGAAAGGCAAATATAAGATTGGGCAACAATGGACTCCTTCATATCGATTAAAAATAGCTAAAAATATTCTAACTAGAGAAAAAGAAAATGCTAAATTAATTTTTGAAGTAATGGGAATTGAAATTTTAGAAAACGGGACTTTAAAAATAAAAAAAGAACCAATATTATGACTTAATTTAATAGTGTTGTCCACATATCTGAAATGCAAACATAATATATCCAATAACAGTACCGTCTTTTCTAAACTGATAAAAGTTATTTGTATCTTTTGGCATCATTTCATATTTCAGTAATAATGCTTTCTCTTTGGGGATTTGTATTATCTTTAATCTGTCATTATTTATTTTTTCTAAAGGTATTTTTGAATTATCTGAATAATTAGGTATAATAATAATCATTGAGACTATTCTATCTATATTTTCTCTATCAACTACAACTAGATAAGTATTGGGATTTTCATTTTTAAAAGGGTCAGGAGAAGTGAACGAATCAATTTTAGCATATTTTATAAACTCATCCTTAAAGGAATAGGCAAGTTGATTCATAATTGCTATATCTCCTGTATCCAATGATTTGATGGATTCAGGTTTTAGAGATTGTACTTCAGAAGATAACACAAACTATAGTTTAATTATTTGATATATAATTCAATTTATTGAATAATTGTTATAAATACTATGAATTTGATTATTCCTCAAAATACTTTACTCTTTCTTTCTTAAATTCTCTTGAACTGAATAAAATCTTGTAATCAGAGATTTTAATTGTATTTGAAATTTCTTCAGCAATTTTTTCGGCAGAATTTATGCTTCTCGCATGAATCATGCTAAATATATTAAATTTCCAGTCTGGATAAGTAGGTCTTCTATAACAATGGCTTACTTGCGGAAATGCAGCCAATTTGTATCCTACTTTATCTACAATTTCTTCTGGCACTCTCCATACTATCATCCCATTTGCAGTAAATCCTGCATCTCTATGTCTCAAGATAGCGGCAAAACGTCTCATTATGCCATTTTCTTCAAATTCCTTTGCTTTTTCAAATAGTTCATTTAGTGTTATTCCAAGTTTCTCTGCGCTTTTCTTAAAAGGCTCTGAAATTATTTCTATGTCTTTTTGTAATTCTCTTATAAACTCTTTATCTTGATCAGTTAGCTCGCTTTTTTTGGGATTAAGTTCTTTAATCGTCTCTGTAGGTTTAGGATCTGAGGGATCCTCATTGACCATATCTAATTTAACACCTATCTTGTACATTTTCAATGTTGGCAAAAGCCTATATTTTATTACTCCTTCAAGAGTAGACATTTTATGCAAAATTTCTTTCATATCCTTTTCTGGAGGTACTGCTAAAGTGAACCATACGTTGAACTCATGATTCCTTTCATAATTGTGACTTACACCAGAATATTTGTTTATTTCATTAGCTACTTGATCTAATTTTTCAGGTTTGACTGCAAAAGCTATTAATGCACTCTTGTATCCTAATCTTCTAGTATCAAATATTGCATTAATTTGTCTTATTAATCCCATTTGTTTGAGATTATTTATCCTTTTCATAACTTCATTTTCCGATATATTATGATGAATAGCTATCTCTAAAAATGGTCTTTCTGTAAGAGGGAAATGCCATTGAATTTCGTTTAAAATATTTCTATCTAGTAAATCCAATTGATTTACTTGTATAGAGGTTCTCAAGTTTTGTTGATTATGTATATTATCTATTAAATACTTATGCATTTATCTTGTCTTTCATATTAACTAAAATACTCTATATTATCTCGAGCCTTGATAATATGAATATAAAAAGAAGATTCTAAACTATTCCATTCCATATTTCAAACTGTAAGAATTTATATGATCATTTGTTTAATAGCAACATATTGGCAAGCTGATTTCTTATTCTTTTCATTCACTAATAATTAAAGTAAATTTATAAAATACTCTTAATCGTAAAATATTGTATTAAAATTAATGAAAAACAAAAAAGATATAGATGATGATATAAGTGATACTGAGTTGAATGATGATAATCATGAAGATTCTAATGAATTCGCTTCTAATAATACAAGTACTTTTTTTAAGAATGAGAAAACCAGAAATATAGAAAAAGTTAATTCCTCTATAAATAATAAATCAGATCAATCAATTAAAAATAACCCAAATACTGATATTCAAGACACTGATTCCAAATTTTTTGCAATTAGAATTACTGGTGGTCAAGAAAATGTTGTTGCAAATACCTTACAAAATAGGATAAATTCAAAAAGAATAAGTTTACGTTCTATTCTTATCTTAGAGAATTTCAAGGGTTACGTTATTGTTGAAGCTCCTGATTCAAATATTGCATATGATGCATTATATGGAGTTAGGCATGTCCGTGGACAAATACGAGGAGATCTTCCTTTTAGTGATATTGAAAAGTATCTTGTAAAGAAACCTGTAGTAACAGAGTTAAGCATAGATGATACCGTAGAAGTTATAGCCGGACCATTTAAATCAATGAAAGCAAAGATTATACGTGTTGATTATGAAAAACAGGAATCTACTGTAGTATTACTTGATTCTCCCTATCAAATTCCAGTTACTGTTGATGCAAATTATTTAAAAAAAGTAAGTGGATAGTTTGTATCTAAATATAAAATTGAATAGATAAATAATTTCAAAAAATACATGATGTCGATTTATATTTCGGCAAAATAGTGTTTTTGATATGGGCGATAAAAAAACTGTCTCCGCTTTAGTAACTGGAGGTGAAGCTAGTGCAGGACCACCTCTTGGACCAGCATTGGGACCACTTGGAATTAATGTCTTACAAGTTGTAAATACTATTAATGATAAAACCAAAGATTTTTCTGGAATGAAAGTTCCTGTTAAAGTAGAGGTTGATCCTGATACAAAAAAATTTACTGTAGAAGTAGGTATACCTCCAACTACCGCATTAATAGCCAAAGAAGCTGGTATCACTAAGGGATCTGGAACAGCAGGAAAAGATTATGTAGGAAATATTAGCATGGAAAATATAGTTAAAATTGCAAGAATGAAAATAGATATATCTTACGCTATTGATTTAAAAAATGCTGCAAAAGAAATAATTGGATCATGTGTCAGTAGTGGTATAAAGATCGAAAATAAACCTGCTAAAGAAATTTATACTGATGTAAATAATGGTCAATTTGACTCCTTATTTAATTAAAAATTTGTATTGATTTATTAAATTAAATTTTATATAATTGTGAATAATCTGTCTAATAAAAATTGTATTGCAGAAAATTAAAATATCCCCATCTCTGTCACATTGTTATAAATTAATTTTAGGTGAGAATGATAGAATGTCAATTCAACAAGGTTCAGCTGGTGGTATGCCAGTTTTAATATTAAAAGAAGGATCTACTCAAACAAAGGGAAGAGATGCCCAAAAGAATAACATAACAGCTGCTAAACTAATCGCAGAAATTGTCCGTTCAAGTCTTGGTCCACGAGGTATGGATAAAATGTTAGTAGACACATTAGGTGATGTTACAATTACAAATGATGGAGCTACTATTCTTAAGGAAATAGATGTACAGCATCCTGCGGCAAAAATGATGGTAGAGATTAGCAAGGCAACAGATAATGAAGTTGGTGATGGAACTACTTCCGTAGTAATATTAGCGGGTGCATTGATTGAAAAAGCAGAGGATCTTATAACAAAGGATGTTCATCCAACGATTATAGTAGATGGATATAGAAAAAGTGCTCAAAAAGCGATTGAAATTCTTAATAAAATAGCACAAAGAATAGATGGGAATGAGAATAATGAATTACTTAAAATAGCCAAGACATCGATGCAAACTAAACTTGTCTCAAAGGAAGCTGATGAATTAGCTCAAGTTGTAGTAAAGGCAGTTTTACAAGTATCAGATCAGCTTGATTCAAAATACAAAGTAGATATTGATGATATTAAGGTAGAGAAGAAAGCAGGTGGATCATTAAGAAATACTACTTTAATTCAAGGAATAGTACTAGACAAGGAAGTAGTTCACGGAGGAATGCCAAAGAGAATTGAAAATGCTAAGATTGCATTATTAAATAGTGCTTTGGAGATTGAAAAGACAGAATTTGATGCAAAAATAAACATTAGCTCTCCAGATCAGATGAAAATGTTTCTTGAAGAAGAAAATAGAATGTTAAAAGATATGGTTGATAAAATTAAAAATGCCGGTGCCAATGTGGTAATTTGTCAAAAAGGAATTGATGATATAGCCCAACACTATTTAGCAAAATCTGATATTCTAACCGTTCGTAGAGTTAAAGAAAGTGATATGACAAAATTAGCAAGGGCAACTGCTGCTCGTATAGTAAACAATATAGATGATCTGATCCCTGAAAATTTAGGTAATGCTGACTTGGTTGAAGAACGAAAAGTTGAAAACGATAAATGGGTATTTATTGAAGGTTGTAAACATCCAAAATCCGTAACTATTTTGATACGAGGAGGGTCTCAACGAGTAGTAGATGAAGCAGAACGTTCTATTCATGATGCATTAATGGTTACAAAAGATGTTTTGGAAAAACCATTCATAGTTGCTGGAGGTGGATCTCCAGAAGCTTATGTCGCAGGCAGACTTAGAGAATGGACAAGTACGTTATCAGGACGAGAACAATTGGCTGCTGAAAAATTTGCAGATGCTCTAGAGGTAATACCTATTACATTAGCAGAAAATGCAGGAATGGATCCTATAGACACAACAACTGATCTTAGAGCAAAACAGAGCAAAGGTTCCAAATGGATGGGCATTGATGTTAAAGCTGCAAAGATTGCTGATATTTCAAAGTTAGATATATTTGAGCCATTAAGTGTAAAAGAACAGATAATTAAATCTGCAACTGAAGTGGCATCAATGATATTAAGAATTGATGATGTAATTGCATCGAGTAAATCTGCAGGTGGAGGAATGCCACCAGGTGGAATGGGAGGAATGCCACCAGGTGGAATGGGAGAAATGTAACTATCTCATTTAACTTTTTTTAGTTCTATATCAATTACCTCCTTAATCCAAATACCAACATTTTCTAATTTTGATAATTTATCAATATATTGATCCCATGTTAAATTTGTAGAATAAGCTTCATTCCATTTCTTGTAATTTTCTTTAAGATATCCTCTGGCTTTATTATGATAAATACAATATTCAGAATTTTCTATTCTTGTCCTTTCACATATGATGCATTTCATTAGATCTCGTTATGCTGTTATCTGTTATATTAAAAAAAACTATTATATTAATCTCAACAATAATTTAAAAAAGGTATTTATATTTATTTTAAATGCTATCTTTTATTGAATTATAGTAAGAAACCGAAACTCATTCTTGTAATATCAGTAATTTATCTAATTTTCTTTTTTGCATTATCAACTGGGTTAATAAATGCTAT